>CBFDBW010000612.1:0-1514 GCA_965603145.1 uncultured Syntrophobacterales bacterium | reverse complement strand
ATTTGCCTGAGCCTCTTTTGTGCTTCTGTCCGGTTTCCGTGAAATGTCTCATAATAGCTTTCGTATTTACTAGTCTGCGGGTTTTTCGGTACTGTCAAGAAGATTGTGTGAAATTACCTTCGATTAAATTACGGAGTGCAGGAAGGTTGTATCGCACTTTCCCAACAGGGTTCGATCTCCAGTGAATCTCCATTTTCAAACTGATAAAAGCCAGCAGGGTATAACAGGCGTTTTCCCCGGCCACGATCTCCATGGGTTTTGTCCGCCGCTTGAATTCCTTGTTCAATCGCTCTATGACATTGGTGGTACGCAGGGAAATCCATTCCTCCTCTGGAAAGTCGAAGAAGGTCAGACAGCTATCCAGGGAGTTCTGCAGGCATTTGACCGCGGAAGGCACTTCCTTTTGCCAGCGTTCAGTAAACCGGGTAGATAATTCCAGGGCTTTCTGCCGGCTGGAGGCATAGAAGATGGAGCGGATATCGTCGGCCACCTTTTGCTTCAGTTTCTGGGGCACCTTGGCCAGGACATTACGGGCCACGTGGACCTGGCACCTTTGTACCTTCCCTTGCGGAAATTCCTACCTGAATACCTTCTCCAGACCGGCTAATCAATCCATAATACCGAGGGTGACTGTCTGGCTATCCAGACCGCGGTGTTTCAAATCCTTGAAGGTCTCCCGCCAGCTGGAAGCTGATTCCTTGTCTCCGGATTGTATGCTGATAACCTGTTTCTGACCGTTCTCAGCCACTCCGATTACCACCAGCACCGAGACCTTTTCGATGGTCCTGGCAACTCGCATCTCGAAGTAGACGCCGTCACAGAACAGGTATTTGAATCTCATCAAAGAAAGATTGCGGTTTCGCCAGTTTTCTATTGCCTCAACCAGTTCCCGGCTGCACCGGCTCACCTCACCGGCGGATATCTTGTGGCCGATCAACCTGTGGGAAATCATGGCCAGGGTGCGGGTGCTCACCCCGCTCAAGAACATCATGGCTATATCCTGTCTCAGTTCGTCTTCATATCGTTTGCTCTTGGGAATGACCTGGGTCTGATATTCTCCATTCCTGTCCCGGGGTACCTGCACCGGCACTTCCCCAATGCCTTTAAGGGTAAAGCTGCGCGGATACGAGCCGTTGCGGTGATCCGTCTGCTCATCGACTCTTTCATAGGGCTGTCTCCCTAAATATTTAGTGAGCTCCAGCCTCATTATCTCGCTGAGATATCCCCCTACTGCCTGGGGCATGTCCGCCTTGACCATCTCTAAAATCTTCTCCGGCTGCTCCTGAATCTCCTTGAAAACCTGGACTACCTCTGCTACACTGATTTCGACTTTCACGGGCGCTTCTCCTTCTTTCTTTTTGTTTCTCTTTTAAACCTTGAAGGAAAGCGCCCCCTTTTTCAACCCCTCCACCATTTCACACAATAAATGTTACACGACCCCCTTGAAACTTGGTCTTTTTATGCCTAGCCTTCTATGCCTAGGGAACTACCATCGAAGTTATATTTTGCGTGTT
>CBFDBW010000611.1:0-1544 GCA_965603145.1 uncultured Syntrophobacterales bacterium | reverse complement strand
CTTGGTCCATGAGCCAACTCGAAAGAATGGCGCCCCCAACCGCCGTTGTCACGCCAGGGCGTGAATATGCAAGTCAATCAGGGGGCCAGTTAGAAATCCACGCCTTGTGGTGAGACCAAAGCTGTACCCGCGAACAAAATCCCCCCAACCCCCCTTTACAAAAGGGGGATCGAGGGGGATTTTCCTGCTCTTTCGTTTTACCGAAAATCACCGCAGCATACTTACTCTACAAGCAAAGCTAAACCATACCATCCCGCCATCGGCATGGGTTTTGAAACTACTAAAGAGCGTGGCTTAATTGCTATTACCTTGATTTTCCCTGAGAAATTCAGTATATATGACAGATCGATTGCACAGTAGAGTCCAAACCTATGAAGCCAACTGTTATCAATCGCAATAAACACGTGGTCTCCAGAAAGCAGATGAGCCCGGAGGTCCTCAAGGTTCTTTATCGCCTGCACCGGACTGGACACCTTGCCTATCTTTGCGGCGGAGGAGTTCGTGATCTTCTGCTGGGACGGAAGATTGACGATTTCGACGTTGCCACTGATGCTGAACCCAGGAGTCTCAAGAAGGTTTTCGGAAACTGCCGACTGATAGGCCGCCGTTTCCGTATCGCCCACATCATGTTCAAAGGCGGCAAGATCATCGAGGTCTCTACCTTCCGCAAAAAGGGAGAAGAGGAGGAAGCAACAGACGATGGTAAGAGCCTCTTGATCAAGCGCGACAATACCTTTGGCTCTCCGGCCGAGGATGCCTTTCGCCGAGATTTCACCATCAATGGACTCTATTACAACGTCGCTGACTTCAGCATCATAGATTATGTTGATGGCAGGGCAGATCTACATGCCCGCCTCATCCGTTGCATAGGCGAGCCAAATATACGTTTTCAGGAAGACCCAATTCGCATCCTACGCGGTATTCGTCTGGCGGCAACTCTTGATTTCCAGGTGGAGGAATCCACCTGGGAAGCCATGAAGCGTCAGTGCCATCACATTATGGAATGCCCGGCCTCACGAATCCGCGAGGAAATTATGAAAACCCTGCGGCGCAACGGCAGCCGCAAGGGTTTCGAGTTGCTTGCCGGCGGAGGCATACTGGAACACCTGCTTCCTAGATTGGACGAGTTCCGGTTAGCCTGCCTGAAAAACGAGCCCACCTCTGCTGATCCTTTATTGCAGCACCTCGGTGTAATTGACGATCTGCGCTCGAAGGGATCAGAGTTCACCGATTCCCTGCTGCTGGCCACCCTGACCGCTTCTCCAGTATTGTCCTCCTTCGAAACGCTTCCTCCGGAATCCGATGTGGCCAGATGGCTGCACCAGTACCTGGAGGAAAACTTCAAACCGTTGGCCATCCCCCGAGTCGTACGCACCCACGTCCATTTTCTGCATCTGGCCCTCCGACATATGTTGGCCGAGAAGAGAAGAAAAAGACGTCGGAGCCTGCGACGTAGCCCATTGTTTGCCGATGCTCTTAAGCTTCTTGAAATTCATTGCCTGGCAACAAAAAAGCACTGGTCTGCTTTACACCGTTGGCAGCGG
>CBFDBW010000610.1:0-1544 GCA_965603145.1 uncultured Syntrophobacterales bacterium | reverse complement strand
GCGGCGAATGCATTGTTGAATACACAGGTGGACTGTGTCCGGTCACGCTCTGCGCCAAAAGCCTGCTTAACGGGCCTTGCGGGGGGGCTAAAGACGGAAAGTGCGAGGTGGATAGAACCCGCGATTGTGGGTGGCAGCTCATCTACGATCGACTTAGAGCGCTGGGACGCCTCGACGAAATGAGGGAATACATAGCGCCTAAAAGGCATTCCAAGTGGAGCCGCCCACGGAGTCTCACACTTGGAGACGGAGAGGCAACTTTTCTATCTCTGGCTGGCGAACACAAAGTTCTTAACTATGACTAAACACAGTTGATTTTGAGAGAGGAGTAGCGGATGAGCAAGCTACAACAAACACTTGAAGAAGGTAAATTTGTAGTCACTGGAGAGATCGGCCCGCCCAAAGGAGTGGATCTGGAGAAATGCTTGCATGACGCAGAGAAGCTACGTAACAAAGTTGTTGCCATCAATGTCACTGATCTTCAGAGCGCGGTAATGCGAATTGGCTCACTGGCTGTTTCCGCCAGGCTTGTCCAGCGAGGGCTGGAGCCAGTTTATCAACTTACCTGCCGGGATCGCAATCGGCTTGCGTTGCAATCGGACCTGCTCAGCGCGTGGGCCTTAGGAGTTAAAAATGTACTCTGTCTCACCGGAGACCACCCTGTCCTGGGCGATGATAGTGACGCGAAACCGGTATACGATCTTGATTCGGTGCAGTTGCTCAAAGCAGCCAGCACTCTCAACAAGGGGCAGGATATGGCTGGTCATGACCTGGATGGCAAGCCCGATTTGTTTGCAGGAGCAGTTGTGACACCGGCTGCAGATCCCTTGGAGCCCCAGATTATCAAGATGGAGAAGAAAATAGAGGCCGGAGCCAGGTTCTTCCAGACCCAGGCTATCTACGAACCGGAGAAATTTGAGCAGTTTATAAACCAATCAAGCAAATTCAAGGTTCCCATTATGGCTGGAATCGTGCTGCTCAAGAGTGTCGCAATGGCCCGCTTTATGAACGAGAATGTTGCCGGGATAGTGGTTCCCGATAGCATTATCAACGAGATGGCCGGGACGAGTAAGGAAGACCGTAAGAAGAAGGCAGTGGAAATCTCAGCACGAATCATCCGACAAGTAAAACCGTTCTGTCAGGGGGTTCATATTATGCCACTGGGATGGGACGAGCTTGTTCCAGATATTATCCTAGAGGCTGAGCTTGGCTAAATTTGTACAAACCTGTAGATGAGCCATAGCACTTTGGATTTTAATTCGCTCGCCTCGGCTTATGACGCCTGGTTTGAGGAGAAGGGCAAATCCGTCTTTGCCATAGAGATCCAGGCCTTTAAGGAGGTCCTGTCCCTGCTGCCGAAACCGTGGCTGGAGATCGGCGTTGGCAGCGGTCGCTTTGCCCAGGTATTGGCAATAGAGACTGGGATTGACCCCTCGATTAAGCTTCTCGATATGGCGAGGATTCGAGGCATAGATGTGCTTCTGTCTGAAGGGGAGAATGCTCCTTTCAAGGATAGCGCCTTCGGAACAGTATTCATCATCGTT
>CBFDBW010000609.1:0-1556 GCA_965603145.1 uncultured Syntrophobacterales bacterium | reverse complement strand
GCAGGATAATCCCTGACCTCTGACGTCTGATCTCCGATCTCTGACGTCTGATCTCTGATTTCTGCCAGCTGTCTTCTGTCCTCTAATCCGCTCACTGCTAACAGCTTACCGCTTACCATCTAGGACTTGTCTCTGAATCGGAGGGCAAGTTGATCGGTGGATATTGCCTCGCGCACGGTATCGGAATCGGGCGCAGGCTTGAGGCCCGCATGTCTCAGTATGCGACTGACCATCTTAGAGTCCACCTGGATAGGCCTTCGGGCTGAGACCCTTCGAGCTATTTCGCTGTCAGAGATGCCGGGCTTGTTCACGTATTCCTTGATTACTTCCAGACGGGTAGCGTCATCTGCCTTCCACGGACCTTTGGGACCCGGTTTGTCATCCATAACAGCGCGTAGACCTCTTTCCTGGGAACGAATGAGATACCGTTCCAAGGTCTCACGGTCCACCTGAAAACCAGCACAGAGCTCCCTTAAACTGGCAGTGCCAAGACGAGCCAACTGGATCATAATCGCCTTGCGAAACTCCCTGTCGTTCTTGGAAAATACCGCATATAGCTCGTTATCTTTAAAGACCTCCACCTTACCGTGACGCTCACGCAGGTGCACTCGTGAGTTGATACGTCTTTCGGTGTCATCTTGGGCGAAGTCAAATTTATCGGGCATCACGCCACCTCATTTTAAGCAATATAGCTCAAAACATACAGAATTACAATGGCTTAGTATGAAAGTATTGTCAATCTCATGGCTGGCCGTTCGTTGGTTGATTAGAAAATTAGGGAATTAGTAAAGCGGCTGAATTATTCACTGCTTACTGCTTACTGCTCACTGCTTACCATTTACTCTCTATCAAACAGCGATATCACCTTTCCTCTATCCCCATTCTCACTGGGTCCTTTCTCGGCATCTCGTTCTGCCCGACCCTCCTGTCCCAGTGGCGGCTGTTTTGTTGGAGCCACCACCAACTCAATCACAACTTTTTTGCCCCCCATGGTGAAAGAGGCGCCACTTAAATACTCCTCCTCTAAGATCCATGTGACCTCAACCACAGGCACTTGGAGAACCAGCAAGGTTACCTGGT
Source organism: uncultured Syntrophobacterales bacterium (assembly GCA_965603145.1). GTDB lineage: Bacteria > Desulfobacterota > Syntrophobacteria > BM002 > BM002 > BM002. Next base: position 476 of record CBFDBW010000609.1, on the reverse strand, counting down.
ACCAATCCGGCTTAACATCTGGGCCAATGCACTCTATACGGGCAAAAAAGGCTGGGGTATCCTCAACATGTACCAGTACCAGGTCTCCTTCTTTGGACATTAGGCGCTCCACTTATGTGCCGTTTCTCTTATATCTCACAGACTCCGCATGGCGCAAAGCGCATAGCGCATAGCATCAGAAGTGGAGAAGGAGCAAGAGATCCGCAACATTGTCTTGAATGTCAATCAAATATTGGACAACCGGGAGTTGCATGATAAATTTAGCAATTTAAGAAATATGTAAAAATGCAAAGCACGCCGCATCTGGTCGAAAATGGCCCATCACAGATCTGCGATTGTCTTTGGAGGGCAGTACTTTGCAAAAGAAGAGAAAATGCACTTAGAGCATAACCAGTTAAATATAACATGCGGAGAAAGCCCCTTCAAGACGAGGTAAAATAGGAGTTTCCCCAAAAATATTATGAGCGGCACAGGCC
>CBFDBW010000608.1:0-1575 GCA_965603145.1 uncultured Syntrophobacterales bacterium | reverse complement strand
GTTATGGTCTCAAGTTCGCATCTGTCCTTCAGAACTTTACATCCCATACTTTAATACACACTCTTGCCTCTTGGGACCAGGCTACAATATCTTGGTTTAAACGAAGAAAATGCGGAGTTTTTGGCTCCGCTTTTTTCTTCTCAACACCTTGTGCTGACCTTTCTGGTGGGGCAAGTGTAAATTAAGGGATGTCATCCAAACTTCCGTGCTTAATCGAGGAGAGTTCGTATTCCTAACGGTCAAATCTACATCTTGGTCTTGGTGGTATTGACAAGTAGTATGCAGGGGCTTATTCTACTTATTCAATAGTTTTGTCCGTGCCTTGGATGCCAAGAAAACAACCACACGTTCGACAGGAGCATTTCATTGAAGAGAATTTTCCCTTAACAGGAGAATGGTCATGAGACGAGAGCTGTATCTGGTTATTTTGCTCCTTGTTTTTGCGCTTGTTGCCGGACCCGCTCTGGCGCAAGAATTTATTATCTATCCGGCCAAGGGCCAAAGTCAGGAGCAAATGGAAAAGGACAAGTTCGAGTGTTACTCGTGGGCTAAAGGGCAGACCGGATTCGATCCCATGGAGATGCCCACGGCAACGAGCGCGCCACCACCCAAAAAAGCTACGAGCAGTACGGCAGGTGGCGTAGTTAAAGGCGGCGTGGGCGGCGGACTGCTGGGAACTGGTGTGGGCGCCATCGCCGGGGGCAAGAAGGGTGCTAAAAAGGGGGCAGCCATAGGAGCTGTATCTGGCGGTGCCATCGGCGGCATGCGAAGTTCCTCACAGCAAAAACAAGACGAGCAGGCGCGGAAGCGTTGGGAGCAGGAGCAGGTGGCCGCATATGCTCAGAAGCGTAACGCTTACAATCGCGCTTACACTGCTTGCCTTGAAGGTAAAGGCTACACGGTGAAATGAATAGTTGGAGGGAGCTATGATCAGGCTGAGACTGATTGGTTTGGCTTTTTTGTGCGTTTTGGTTGTACCCTTTCCAGTGATTGCGGGTGATTTTGATGGTTCCAAGCCGCTGCTCTTTGCGGCGATCGATGTCATCGAGTGCGGGGCTAATGGCGAATGTAGCAGGGTAAGCCCGGAAAGCATTGCGCTCTCACAATTTTTCAAGATTGACTTCAAGAAGAAAAAGATCTTTCCCGTGGGAGAGAGTCAAGAGAAGAAGTCTACCACTATAGAAAACATGGAACTGATTGATGGCAAGCTGATCCTCCAAGGAGCTGAGGACGGTGTGGAGGGCGTTAGAGACGGTGTGGGTTGGACCATGGCCATCGCGGAAGAGACAGGCAAGGCGGTTCTGACCGCCTCCGGTGACCAGGTGGGATTTGTTGTTTTCGGCGCCTGCACTCCCCTTTAGCCCGTATCATTCACAAATCCCCTCAGACGAGCATGAGGGATCCTCGCAGGCAGAAGCGACTCCAACATAGATTTCTATATATTAGAAGTGGATCTGTATGCCCTGTCCTTGTTTTATGCCTTTTGAAAAGTTTGTTTTGAAACTCGTTTGAGACTGTGAATTACATACGTGACTGTCGAAAAAGTCCTGAGAAGTGAAGTTTAATCCATTCTAT
>CBFDBW010000607.1:0-1581 GCA_965603145.1 uncultured Syntrophobacterales bacterium | reverse complement strand
ATGCCAGATGCTCTCTTTTTTCAAAGACCAGGTAACGTGTATCTTACGCTATCAACTAATTAACGATTCGAAGGAACCCATGGACACACAAGATCTCATGCAAGAGTCCCAGGCTCACATCTGCCAGACCTACAATCGCTTCAATCTGGCGCTTCTGAGCGGCAGTGGCTGCAACCTCTGGGATCAGGAAGGTCGCCAGTATCTGGATTTCGTGGCCGGGATCGCGGTTTGCAACCTGGGTCACTGCCCCCCTGAGCTTGCCAGGGTGTTGTATGAGCAGGCGCAGCAGCTGGTGCATGTTTCAAACCTCTACTACACCGAACCCCAGGCGAAGTTGGCCGGTGAGTTGACCAGTGTCTGCTTTGCCGACAAGGTTTTTTTCGGCAACAGCGGTGCCGAGGCAAACGAAGCAGCCATCAAGCTGGCGCGAAAATACTCGCGGAAGCGTTATGGTCCCGGGCGTTACGGTATTATTACCATGAAGGATTCTTTTCACGGGCGCACCCTGGCCACCCTCTCCGCCACCGGGCAGCACAAGGTGCAGGAGGGTTTTGAGCCCTTGGTGGATGGGTTTCGCTATGTGGATTTCGATGAGTTGGATTCGGTGGCCGAAGCTATTGACGAAACAGTATGTGCGGTTCTGGTGGAGCCCATTCAGGGAGAGGGCGGAGTTCGTGTACCGAAGGCACAGTACCTGGCCGGCCTGCGGGAGCTCTGTTCCAAGCACAATTTGCTCCTGATCTACGACGAGATTCAGGTGGGAATGGGGAGAACCGGGAAACTTTTCTCCCACCAGCATGAGGGTGTGGCCCCGGACATCATGACTCTGGCCAAAGCGCTGGCAAATGGAATTCCAATAGGCGCCATGCTTGCTAGCAGTGAGGTGGCGGAAGCATTCACTCCCGGCAGTCATGCCAGCACTTTTGGGGGCACACCACTGGTCACAGCGGTGGCCATTGAGGTTCTCCGCCAAATCAGCCGGCAGGGTTTTCTGGACAGGGTCCGGAGTATGGGAGACTACTTTAGGAAGCAGCTGCTTTCCCTGCACGAAAAGTATTCTTTTGTGCGAGAAGTGCGAGGCCGTGGCCTTATACTTGGAATGGAACTCGATTTTCCCGGTGGTGAGATTGTAATCCAATGTCAGGAGCGGGGTGTTCTGATCAACTGTACTGCCGAGAAGGTTCTTCGTTTTCTACCGCCATTGATAGTGACTTCCGAGGAAGTGGACCGGTTGATCGAGACCTTGGACGCGGTCTTCGCCCAAATATAAAAACTCTGGATAGTTTGGCGCGCAGACACTGTGCGCTTTACGAGCTGGAACAAGCAGTCATGAAAAAAGATCTTATAACCATCTTGGACTTGAGCGCCGAAGAAATTGATGCTTTGTTGGCACGGGCATCCCTCCTCAAAGAGCAATGGAAAAAGGGAGAACTGAAACCAACCCTTACGGGAAAAACCCTGGGGCTTCTCTTTGACAAACCATCCACCCGCACCAGAGTCTCTTTTGAGGTAGCAATGTACCAACAGGGCGGCCAGGTAGTTTTTATGAGTTCGAAGGAAACCCAGCTCTCTCGGGATGAG
>CBFDBW010000606.1:0-1584 GCA_965603145.1 uncultured Syntrophobacterales bacterium | reverse complement strand
CTACCAACTCAAGGAGTTGCCTGGCTGAGTCAATATCCGTGGATTGAGCAAAAAGGTGAAATTCGCCACCAAAGACACGGCCAACCACCACATTATCCAAAGTGCTCATCTTTGCAAATGGCCTGGAGGACTGAAAGGTCCTACTGATACCGAGTTTCTGGATCTCGTGGGGTTTGCACAAAGTCGTTTCTTTGTTGGCAAACAAAATTCTGCCGCTTGTTGCTCTGTAGCGGCAGGTGATCAGATTGAACAGGGTCGTCTTCCCAGCCCCGTTGGGTCCAACGAGACCGACGATTTCACCTTCGTCGATGCTGAAGTCGATCTCCTTCAGGGCCCAATGATCCCCGAATTTTTTACTCAATGCTTCCAGTTTTAATAGAGACAAAATGTCCCTTTCGCAACTGCCCCCAGACTCCGGAAGGCATGAAGAGGATTGCTAGAATGATAACTGCACCGTAGAGAAATTCATGACCTGCCGGGAGCAAGGGGTGAAAGATGAACTGATCCACGGGATAGAGAACTAAGGCTGCCAGGGCCGGACCGAGAATGGTGAAGCGGCCTCCACAGATGGCTAAAATCATGGGCATGGCGGAGAAATGGAGCCCGTAGACCAATCCGGGTTCAAGGTAGCGTATAAGGTGGCCGTAGCAAGCACCTGTGATTCCGGTGAAAAAAGCACTGAGCAGAAGCGACAGCAACCTATACCTCTGCACCTGAATTCCTATAGCCTCAGCGGCAATCTCCTCCTCCCTGATTGCCTGGAGAGCCAGCCCCAGATTGGAGCGAAACATAAGGGTTACCAGCATCAGCAATACCAGGCCGTAGCCGAGAACAAAATAGTACGAACCCACGAGACTGCCACTCATATCAAGATGATACGAGCCCAGGCGCAGAGTAGGAAGCCCGGGCAGCCCCACCAGTCCCAATGAGCCCCGAGTAAGTCCGTCCCAATTGTCAGTGATTACTTTGGGGATTTCCACAAAGGCGAGAGTCGCCAAGGCGAAGTAAGCTCCCCTGAGTCGGAGGCAAAACAACCCCAAGATCGCAGCAATTCCTGCGGCCAATACCCCCCCTAGGGGAATTGTGGCCCAGGGGGAAACACCTAGGTCGAGGCTCAGAAGGGCCGAGGTGTAGGCGCCTGCTCCGAAAAAGGCGGCATGGCCCAGGGAAATGGAACCGCTCACACCAAGGATATTCCAGGCCAAGGCCAGAGTTGCCAGAAGCAAGGCATGGGTGAACACTTGCAGGACATAATCGTTATATCGGGCAAACACAGGAAGCAAAAGCAGTAAGACCAGTCCCAGAACCGGAGCAGCCCAGGCGACCTGCTGCGGTATTGCCTTCTGGCTTGTCGTCTCTTTTTTCCGCATTACTGCTCTCTTTCGAGGATGCCTTGGGGTCTAAGCGCCAGTAAAGTGATGAGCATTACTGCACCTACCAGTTCCCTCCAACTGGCGCCCAAAAGAACCACTGCACATGATTCTGCAAAACCCAGGATCCAACCACCCAGTATCAAACCACGAATTCGACCGACACCGGCGAAAATGGTAATGGTGATGGCCAGCAGGGTGGCCTGTAACCCAG
>CBFDBW010000605.1:0-1584 GCA_965603145.1 uncultured Syntrophobacterales bacterium | reverse complement strand
CCTGGTCCAGGTGGGCAAAGTGGTCTGGGTGGTATTTTTTTGCAAGTCGTCGATAAGCGGTCCTGATTTCCTCTTTAGAGACTTCGGGGTACAGTTCCAGCAGGGCATAGCAACAGGCCGGGTCTAGTTGGGGTGACGTGCCTCGATATCGGGACTTAATAGCCTGCCATTGAGCTGGAGTAAGGTTCAAGGCCTCGGCAATTCGGTGCAAAAGCCTGAGCTGACGTTCTTGCAGAGGCCCCTCAATGAGCAAGCAGAGTGTGGCGAGGATTTCAAGCAAACGGTTGCGCATATTTACATCTGAGTGGTTTTTGAAGGTCCTTGCCATGGCATGAATATCCAGGTCCACTTCGAGGAGCCGCTGGAGAAGCTCTCCTGCCATATGCTCGTCTTCGGCGTCGAATTGAAAGAGTCTGGAGATGAAACGTACTGTTTCGCGGCTATCTTCAGAAGAGGGAGCGGTGTTGGCCTTCAAAAAAAGGGTTGTGAAGCCAAGGAGGTTAGCTATGAGTAGATGGCCTTCTTGGGCATTGAGTTTGGGCGCCAGCTTTTGGCCTGCCATATAGCCGAGCACGGCACCAATGGGGCCTCCGACGAAATACCCCAAGCCTGCACCCACCGCCTTCGACCAGCCTTTCATCTCGTCTCCGAATCGTAACAACCGTTCAGTGAAATTTCCTTGACACTATGTCACGTCGATGTTAGCTTGCGCAAGATAATTTGAAGCCTTTGAAATCAAAGGAGATTTTAGCAGGATGTAACCTCTGGTTCAAGCAAGGAACTCATGAGGACAAAAGCAGTACTCATAACGGCTGCATGCTCGGAACTCTTATGGAGGATCCGTGTCTTAATGTAAGAGGGGGAGGACACTATCCTATGAAAACCATGATGTTTGCGCTCGTATCAGCAGCTTGGGCCGCTCCTGCCGGCGGCACTCCCCGCAGTGGTATCATCGACATGATATTCGGTGCCGGCGCGGTAGTGAAGCTCGTGCTGATTATACTGCTTTTTCTTTCAATCGCCTGCTGGACGATTGTTTTTTTGAAACATAGAGTCTTAAAAAGAGCAAGCAAAGAAAGCTCTCGCTTTCTCAATCTATTTTGGAACAGCAAGAATCTTGCGACTGTTTATCGAGAATCCAAGAAAATGGAGGATAGTCACTTGGCTGAGGTTTTCCGAGTAGGATATATGGAACTCGGTAGGCTGACCAAAACCAGCGAAGTTGAGAAAGCGGAAAATCCCAATGATTTGGAAGTAAAAATGATGTGGATCGACAATATGGAGAGGGCTTTACGCAGCGCTGTCAATGGTGAGGTACAGCGGCTGGAGAAAGCCCTGACCCTATTGGCCACCACTGGTAATTCCGCGCCATTTATTGGGCTCTTCGGCACAGTGTGGGGTATAATGGTTGCTTTTCAGGGCATCGGTCTCAAGGGATCTGCAACTTTGGCTGTTGTGGCTCCTGGTATCTCCGAAGCGCTCATAGCGACCGCTGCTGGCCTGGCTGCGGCCATTCCTGCTGTAATTGCTTATAATCATTTCACCAATAAGGTGCGAAATCTAGAGACAGAAATGGTCAACTTC
>CBFDBW010000604.1:0-1591 GCA_965603145.1 uncultured Syntrophobacterales bacterium | reverse complement strand
GGAAGAAAGACATCAGGTCGGGCCGGTCTTGCCGCTGTCGGCGGCAGAAATAGATCCTCTATTTACTTCTCCCTGGATTCGAGTAAAATGCAAAAGGCTTGACAAAGAAGATCATCCTTAAGATCTTATTCAGTTAATCAGATCAAGAGATAGATATAATAATACAAATTGGTTACCCGCCTTTCGATACCCTGGAGGTGATTTGATGTTTCATTCTATTTCCGGCAGGAGCAAATTTCTCGTTTTCACCCTCTGCTTACTTGTGCCGATCTTGGCAGCCTTTGGCTGCGGCAAGGAGGAAAAGCCGCCGGAGGTCATCCGCTCGATCAGGTGGATCAAAGTGGCCGAGACCTCAACCGTGCAGGTAAGGATGATCTCAGGCACCACCAAACCTGTGGACCAGACAGCTCTCAGTTTTGCCGTGGGTGGGACGGTTGAGACGGTCAAAGTAAGGCTGGGCGACCAGGTCAAGAAAGGCCAGGTGTTGGCTGAGCTGGATCAACAACCTTTCGTGCTCGGGGTTAGAGACGCGGAAGCGGAACTATCAAAAGCGCAGGCCAACGTGGTGGAGAGGCGAGCCAACTACGAACGCTATCTTGCCCTCTACGAGTCCAACAATGCCAGCAAGGCCGAACTGGATGAGGCCAGGGCCAGCTTCGACAGCGCCACGAGCCAGGTAAAGGCAGCAGAAGCCCAGTTGGGGCTGGCACGTCGTGATCTGCGAAAAACCCGGCTCACAGCTCCATTTAACGGAACAATCTCTGTGAAAGAGATAGAGCCCTTCGTCGAGGTTCCAAGCGGCAGAGCCGTTTTCGGCTTGGATGGAGAGGAGTCTGGCTTCGAGGTCAGCACTGAAGTGCCCGAGACGGTTGTCATCAATCTGACCGTTGGTGAGGAGGCCGATGTTGTCTTTCCTGGCCTGAAAAACCGTAGGGTGCCTGGAGTGATCACCGAGGTAGGGGCAAGATCACGAGCTGCCACTACCTTCCCGGTGACCGTGCAGCTGCAGGAGGAGTTTCCAGCGCTCAGGTCAGGTATGTCAGTGGAAGTTGCCTTCGAGTTTATCCCGGAGTCCGAAAAAGGTGAACCCGTATACACTGGTCTGCTAGTCCCTTTGACAGCGTTTCTTGTGGGAGCAGAGAAAACACACTTTGTTTTCGTCTATTATGAGAAGAGCTCCACAGTCAAAAAAACTCAAATCAAGGCATTGAATCTTCGCGAAAACGACGTAATCGTTGAGCCTGGTACTCTCAAGGCTGGCGACATCATAGCTACTGCCGGTGCCGCGTTCTTGTACGACGGACAGAAAGTGAACCTGATGAAGGAAGAAAAGTAGGGGGATTTAAGATTTAAGATTTGAGATTGCAGATTTTTATATATATGGCGGGCTCTAATTAGGTTCCGACAGAACTCCAACAATCATATAATTCTAATGATAGTTGGGAACTTCCTGGTTGGATCTTCTTCAATCTACAATCTCAAATCTACAATCCAAAATCAAATGGGGGTTTTACATGAACCTGACCGGATTCTCGCTCAATAACTCACGGTTGGTGATGCTTCTGGTTGCCCTGTTGGCCATTGCCGGCCT
>CBFDBW010000603.1:0-1596 GCA_965603145.1 uncultured Syntrophobacterales bacterium | reverse complement strand
TTCATCTTCTCGTACGCACATGGGCAAAGTCTTTGCTGCCGTAGAACGGGAGTAAGGCCAGAAAGCTCCCCAGGATGGGCAGGGGATCGTCCATGTCAATGATGTCGTAACTCAAATTGGCTCGGCGGAATTCAAAGAAACTCGGTTTCAACCGCCACCTGTTGGGGTTTTGCAGAAAATGGAGAATATCCCCTGGCAGAAGCCAGCGGCAAAGATGTCCCAACCTATAGGTGTGCACAGCCGGAGAATCAAGCCCCAGGGCCATCAGAGTAAGAAGGTAGGGGAAATTCACCCCAGTATTGATGGCCAGAGCCAACGATCCCCAGAAGCGCGGGTTGACCTCAAGGAGCTTGGCTGTGCCATCACGGCTATCGATTTTGAACTCAACCATGCCCACACCCACCAAGCGCAGGCTCTCCAGTAGTCTGGCGCCATCACGTCTAGCTTGCTCGTGGATAATGCTTTGGCGCAGAGTGCTGGGACCGCCATGGACCGGATACTCGCGGAGGCGGCGATGAATAAAACTGGCGCGCACCTGATGATTTTGGTCCAGTAGGAAACTGGCGCCAATTCCCGTACCCTCAGCAGGCAATCTCTCCTGCACCAGTGGCGATTGTCCATAACGAAACACTTGCTCCAGAGCAGCTGGCAGTTGAGACGGTTCCGTGACGTATTGCACGCCTGCACTGCCAGACCCCACCCTTGGCTTGACCACCACCGGATACTCCAAATGTCTACTTAGTGTTTTGGCTTCTGCCATCCTCTTGACCTCGAAGGTTTTTGGAATGGGGATATCAAGGTCTTCTGCTCGTCTGAGGACCTTCAGTTTGTCGCGGGCAAAGAGCAGATGGTGGTACGCGGCACAAGGAAGGCTGGTTATTTTTTGGAATCTCTCTCTGTTACGAGCAAGCAGCAGAAGAGTATCTTCCTCCATGGGCATGAGTACGTGGTGGGGGTGGCGGTTGAGGTAGGCCTCGAGAAAATCTAGATAGTGGGACGGCTGCAATACTGGGGAGGGAGTCCGCACCCGGCTGTGACAATATCGTGAGAATAGTGCCGGCGCCAAGTAGGTGCTTTCCCCAACCGTAACTCGCACCCCCCGGCGGCCTAGGGCGCGAACCGCAGCAAGCGTTTTGCGCCAGTAGCCATCAGTTACGAAGACTCGAATTCTCTTTAGATCTTTCCTCATCAAATAATTCATGGGCTCATTGCAGTGACTAAGGTTCCATGTGTGAGAGACCAGGTTTCAGGTGTCGGGTGTCAGGAAAAAGAAACCTGAAACCTGAACACTGAAACCTCCATGCGTCCTGACACCTAAAACCGTGCACTTCTACTATAGCAAAGGGGAAGAAGATTAACTATCAGAGTCTGGGGCCGAGGAATGGTGTCTTCGCCTTGACGCAAAAAGCATAATTTGGTACACATCACTACCTCTCATTTTCGAACTCTTCGTGGTACAGTGAAATAAAGCCGGGTTCGCGGCGACTTACATACATACAAATGTTGCTGAGCCAATAGAAGTTTGCTTCTATGAGATTCAAAGGTAAGGTTGTTCTCATTACTGGTGGAATTCGCGGCATTGGTGCTGCCGTCAGC
>CBFDBW010000602.1:0-1669 GCA_965603145.1 uncultured Syntrophobacterales bacterium | reverse complement strand
TCGAGGTGTTTGGAGCCGCTAACTTGTCTCTCTTCCTTTACCCCGGACTCACTCACGGTGCTGCCAGGCTCATCGAAATCTATGGTACCGAAGAACAAAAACGTACCTATATGGACAAATTGTACTCTGGAGAGTGGGGCGGGACCATGTGTCTTACCGAGCCTGACGCTGGATCCGATGTGGGCGCTCTTGAGACGAAAGCTGTCCGCAATCCCCATGGTGCTTACAGCATTTCAGGAACCAAGACTTTCATTTCGTGTGGAGATCATGATCTCACGGAGAATATCGTCCATATGGTCCTGGCCCGGGTTGAGGGGGCTCCCCAAGGGACCAAAGGCATCTCCATTTTCATCACTCCCAAGCTCCGTATAGAAAACGGCGCGTTAGTGGAAAACGATGTGACCTGTGGAGGAATCGAGCAAAAATTGGGAATTCACGGCTCATCCACGTGTATCCTGAATTTCGGTGAAAACAACAACTGCATCGGTTACCTTCTGGGTGAGGAAAACCAGGGAATGCCCATCATGTTTCAGATGATGAACGAGTCCAGGCTTTTTGTGGGTCTGCAGGGTCAGAGCCATGCCAGCACTGCCTATTTACACGCTCTAAACTATGCTAAGGAACGGGTCCAGGGTCGTGAGGCGAGCAGGATGAAAGACCCTTCCGCGCCCAAAGTGGCCATCATCAACCACCCGGACGTACGGAGAATGCTGATGTTCATGAAGTCGACCAGCGAAGGCCTTCGCGCCCTGCACTACTATGCAGGGTTCTGTGAAGATATGGTGCGCTGCGCTGACACTGAAGATGAGAAAGAAAAATACCAGGATTTCGTGGACATTCTCATTCCGATTTGCAAGGCCTATGGCAGTGACATGGGGTTCCGGGTCTGCGAAACCGCCATCCAGGTCTACGGAGGGTACGGCTACTGCAAAGAATATCCGGTTGAGCAATTTTTGCGTGATTGCAAAATTGCGTCCATCTATGAAGGGACCAACGGCATTCAGGCCCTGGATTTAGTGGGTCGCAAGCTGGTCATTAAGAGGGGACGGCTTTTCAAACGACTGATTACGGAAACCGAAGAATTCCTCAAGTGGGCACGCAAGAATTTCGAGTTGCGAGAGCTGGTGCACACCTTTGAGGCTGCGCGGGAACAGCTCATTCAAGTCACCAAGTATTTCGGCCTCAAAGGGATGACCGAGGAATTTGACGAGGTATTGCTCTATGCCTCGCCTTATCTGGAACTGTTCGGGGACGTGGCTGTAGGATTCATGCTTCTTTGGCAGGCTCTTATCGCTCATCGGCGTCTCGAAGAAATCTATCTGGATGCCGGTGCCAAAGATGCCCGATCCCAGCGTGAGGTCCTGGCAGCGAATCGAAGCGCTGCTTTTTACCGTGGCAAGGTGGCCTCTGCCGAGTTTTTCATCACCAACATCCTTACTCTGTCCAAGGGTAAGGCCAGGGCGATCATGAGCGGTCAACGTTCAGCCCTGGATATGCCGGAAAAGGCGTTTGCCTTGATATAGTGTATGCCTCATAGTTGACAGCCCGATATTTCATGAAAATTTTCAAGAGGCCTTTTTATAAGTAATAAAAACAGTAAAACGCCAAGGGCTTAGCGGGGCGCGAAGTGAACCACGTTTGGAAAGGAGTTTGGATATGATAGCACGAG
>CBFDBW010000601.1:0-1669 GCA_965603145.1 uncultured Syntrophobacterales bacterium | reverse complement strand
TCAACACCGCCACCCATTCACTGAGCAGTTCTCCTGCCTGAGGCCCCAATATTTGCACACCTACGGGCTTCTCTTTTCCGTCCAGAATCATCTTGATCTTGCCGACCCTCTCACCCTCTGCCAGGCTTCTGTCGTTACCTTTGAACTCCTCGGTCCATACCGCATATTCGATTCCGGCAGCTTCTGCCGCTTTTTCATTCATGCCAATGCTGGCGAGTTCAGGGTCCGTATATGTACACCACGGCAGAAAAGTGTAATCCACTTTTCTGGGGAGATGAAAAATAGCATTGGTGAAAACCACGCCTCCCTCATAACCTGCTGCGTGGGTAAATTGATATTGTCCGGTAACATCTCCCGCTGCATAAATGTGCTTTTGTTTTGTCCTCAAGCGGTTGTCCACCTGGATGCCTTTCCCAGTGAAATCTATGCCCAGACCTTCTAAACCTAAACCTGTCACATTGGCCTCTCTACCCATGGCGACCAGGATCTTTTCTCCTCGAATCTTACTGGTGGTGTTGGCGCCGTTTTGTATAGTTACCTCCCTCTCATTCCCCAGGTCCCGCACGCCCAACACCGCGGAGCCCAGGTAAAATGTTACCCCTTCAGACTGCAAAACCTCCATGACTGTGTCAGCCATGTCTTTGTCTTCTGTGCTCAAGATCTGATTGCTGCGCTGAACCACGGTTACTTTTGAACCAAGACGACCGAATGCTTGTGCCATTTCTATGGCTATGGGGCCGGCGCCAAGAATGATCAGAGATTTTGGCAAATGATCGAGGGACCAGATTTCTTTGTTGGTGATGTAGGGGGTTCTATCCAGACCATCTATGGGCGGGATCCCAGGGGAGGAGCCTGTGGCTAGGACCCAGTTCTTTGCTGACAAGGTTGCCCCATTGAGACGGATGCTGTGCTCATCTGCAAAGGTTGCCCTGCCGAATTCAACTTTGGCTCCGAGTTTGCAAAATCTTTCCTCAGAATCGTGTTCTTGAATGGTGCTGATAACCGATTGAATTCTCTTTGCCACCTCCCGATAATCAACAGGCGGAAGCTCAACCCCCGGAAGACCGAACTCTTTTGAGTTCTTCATCAGATGGTACACGTGAGCAGTTTTGATCAGGGTTTTGCTCGGAACACAACCGTAGTGGAGACAGTCACCTCCAAGTTCTTTTTCTTTTTCAACCAGCAGAGTTTTGGCATCAGCCTGGGCCGCCCCGGCTGTAACGGTCAGACCTGCTGCCCCCCCGCCGATAACGCCTATATCGAAATCATATCCCGCCATAAGATTGTCCCTTTCCAAAGGAATTATTCTTGTATGTTCAGCATCTATATCTTAGGAAACTAAGGCTTTTGACCAGAAGTTCAAGGGGCAATGAGATTAAAAGTGGGACACCAACCAGGGTGGCCTCCTATGAACCTGAGCTAGCTGACACGCCCTGCAACTCGTCGAGCAATCTCTTCCTTTTCTCAGCAATGCTGGCAATCAACCCCTCAAAGGATTTGGCAAAGGCCGCCACACCCTCATCGAGAACTTTGTTGGTAATAGCGTCCAAGTCGATGCCAAGCTCGGCGACTTCAGCCATGCGCATGCGTGCTCCATCCACATCAGTCTCCACAGTGGTAGCTACTTTGCCATGATCCAGAAAATCATCCAGGGTGGCGGGCGGCAGCG
>CBFDBW010000600.1:0-1678 GCA_965603145.1 uncultured Syntrophobacterales bacterium | reverse complement strand
AGTAAGGCACGAGTGAAAGTAACTGTCTTCTTTATAACTTTCTCGAGCATCTTGGTACTCCTCATTAGATCCATTATTGCACGGCCCAGTATTATATACACAGGATGTCCAAACAGACAGGGGAAAAAACTCACGCTGGATGGCAGTGAGCAAAGGAGAGGAGAGTTCCCCGGAATTTCGCAGCAGCTGATCAGCGCTCAAAAGCTCGAAGCTGGTTTCCATTGCTGGATTTCGGAGCACCACGGGATTATTATCACTTCATGGTTGAAAAATCAAAAACCTATCTGTTGTTGTCTCTCTTGACTAACGAGTACTTTTTCGTTTAGCATGGTGTAGACCATGAAACCCTATGGAAAAAGGAGTCCAATCAATGGCTAATGTACAACTTATCGGCCTGCTTACAGTCATTCTCGTTCTTGCCTCAGCGGCATTGGCTGTGCAAGTCAACACACTCACCGCTGAGGAGCGTGAGGCAGGATTCGTGCAGCTCTTTGATGGTAAGACACTCACTGGGTGGGACGGGAATCCCAGGTTATGGTCCGTTGTTGACGGCGCCATCGTGGGACGAACAACTCCAGAAAACCCGACAGGGGGAAACACCTTTCTGATCTGGCGTCAGGGACTGCTTTGCGATTTTGAGCTCAGGCTGTCCTGGAAGATCGAAGGTGGCAACTCCGGCATTCAGTATCGCAGCCGTGATTATGGCAAGTGGGTCGTTGGCGGTTACCAGGCCGACATTGACGCCAACAATCGATATACGGGGATCCTCTACGAGGAGCGGAGCCGGGGGATCATGGTGAATCGGGGCGACAAGGTCGAACGAGGTCCTGGAAAAAGCGTTGTCGTCGACAAGATCAGCAGTGACGCGGCAGTTGCAGAGGCGGTCAATCGGGATGGCTGGAACGACTACGTCATCACCGCCAGGGGAAACACGTTGACTCAGACGCTAAATGGCGTACCCACAATGATGCTCATCGACAATGAGAAGGCCAAGGCCGCAGACTGTGGCGTTCTGGCGCTTCAGCTTCATGCGGGACCTCCCATGACCGTTCGGTTTCGTTCCATTCGCCTGAAGCGGTTTGCGCCGAAGGGGGGAGAGTCCCTCTTTGATGGCCAATCGCTAACCGGGTGGAAGCGGCACGATGCCCTGCCGGGGCATGGCGTTGCCGGAAAATGGTACGTGGAAGATGGGGCGATTGTCGGTGTCCAGGATCCACCCGGCAAAGGGGGCTTCCTGACGACCTTCCGTAAGTTCAAAGACTTTGAGTTCGAGTGCGAAACCCAGGTCGATTGGCCGTTCGACAGTGGGATTTTTCTGCGTGTTGGACCTCATGGAAAGAGCCACCAGGTGACAATTGACTATCGGGACGGTGGTGACATTGGAGGCATCTATTGCCCCTGGACCCAAGGATTCGTCCATCGAAGTCCTGAAGGTATCAAACACTTCAAGAAGGGGGCCTGGAACCACTTCAAGATCTCTTGCCGGGGAGAACCGGCTCGGATCAAAGTGTGGGTCAACAAGACACAGGTAACGGATTATCAGCACACGGCTGCCTCGACCAAGGGGATTCCTCAGGAGGGCACGCTGTGTCTTCAAATCCACCCCGGCGGTGAAGGATACGATCAGAGCAAAGCCAGATTCCGCAAGCTTCGCATTCGCGAACTGCCCACTGGCACA
>CBFDBW010000599.1:0-1704 GCA_965603145.1 uncultured Syntrophobacterales bacterium | reverse complement strand
CGTCCTGTTCTCAGTGGTGGTGGCAGTGGCGGACAGGTACAGTTGCCTGGCAACAGCTGTTTGCCTTTCCCTTACCCTTTTGTTTCTCGCCCGCCTTTCCTTGAGAGAGGTTTTTTTGCGGCTACTGGTAGTAAACGCTTTTATTGTTTTCCTCTGGCTCTTTCTGCCCTTTACCTATGGGGGAGAAAAGCTCTTCAGCATCGGTCCTCTGGATGCTACCCGGGAAGGAATTATCTACGCCCTGCTCATAACTGTCAAATCTAACACTATCGTTCTTGCCCTGATTGCACTCCTGGCCACCTCACCGGTCGTTACCTTGGGTCATGCCTTGGGCCACCTCTATGTTCCAGACAAACTGATTCATCTGCTCTTCTTCACGGTCAGGTACCTCCAAGTGCTTCATTTGGAATATGATCGGTTGCGTGACGCCATGAGGATTCGAGCCTTCAAACCTGGCACGAATGTTCACACCTATAAAAGTTTCGCTTACCTGCTTGGCATGCTGCTCATTAAAAGCTTCGATCGAGCCGACCGCATCCGTAAGGCCATGGTCTGCCGCGGATTTCATGGAAAATACTATCTCCTTAGCCACTTTGAACTGCAGAGAGTGGACGTGATCATGTTGGTGATCATGATGCTTCTTGTAAGTGGCATGGCGTCATTGCAATGGATAATTCTGAAGTAATCATAAGGTTCAAAGGGCTCTCCTTCACCTACCATGATAACCAGTCCCATCGGCCGGTGCTTGATGATCTCAATTTGCAGATCAGTCGTGGTGAACGAGTTGGTCTGATTGGCACCAACGGCAGTGGAAAGACCACCCTCTTTCACCTGCTGATGGGTCTGCTCCGCCCGACTGCGGGAGCAATAGAAGTGTTCGGCGAGGAGCGCCAAAAGGAGAAAGACTTCAGAGAGGTGAGGGAGAAAATCGGGCTGCTGTTCCAGGATTCTGACGACCAGCTTTTCTGCCCCACGGTAGCGGAGGACGTGGCTTTCGGTCCGTTGAACCTTGGCAAGAGTCAAGAGGAGGCTTTGGCGATCACTCGGGAGGTGCTGGAACGTTTGGGACTGGAAGGATTTGAGGACCGTTTGACCTACAAGTTGTCGGGGGGAGAAAAAAGGCTGATTTCCCTCGCAACTGTTTTAGCCATGAAACCCGAGGTACTCATTCTGGACGAGCCCAGTACAGGGCTAGACGAAGACACGGTGGAGCGGCTCACTGAAATACTAAGAGGTTCCGATTTAACCTACCTTATTGCCTCCCATAACAGCGATTTTCTCTCCAAGACCACCGACACTGTCTACCGCTTATCGCAAGGCAAGTTAGTGAGAGCAACCTAGCACCACTAGCTTGCTCAGTTCAATGTGTGAAAGCTTGCATTACTGTGTGGCGAGACTTACTCTACTCACTGCTTTGGAAACAGAAAAGCATCCTCCCCCAATGAAACTGATTTGACAACTCACAAACAACCAAGCGATTTTTGTTCTGCTATTGACAACCACTCTAATAGATGTACATTTCATTGAAGAGAAAACGAAAGGTTGAGATGAACGAATCCGGCAGAAGAGCAGCGGTCCGTCCGAATGCTATCTACCAACCTACTAGCCCGAATGTTTCACGAATTGGCGTCGCGAGACCGTGGAGAAGTGTGTGCCACCGGGCAACCGCAGGGGGTTGGATCCGAGGCGTACTTGAACAGTACG
>CBFDBW010000598.1:0-1704 GCA_965603145.1 uncultured Syntrophobacterales bacterium | reverse complement strand
GATGGAAAGCCCGTATTTGGTTGCCCTTTAGAAAGGGGCAGTGTTCTGGGGTCCGGGATCCATTTTTCATTTTCTTTACGAAAGCAGCGCAAGAAGCCTCCCCGCACTCTTTACAGTCAGTTCTCGGGAGATATTGGAGAAAATCGATTTTATTCAGGTAAAGGTCAGCTGTAATCATGGGTTCACTGGGGTTAATCTGGCGTGACGTAGGCTGATTCTCTGAAAGGAGGAAAAGGCACGCTAGATTATGGGGAAGGAATATGAGCAATAACTGCTGGGAGTGCTTTCAGGCGGAGCTAGACTACGCTTCCTGCCAGTGACGGACAAAGTTATCGAGCCTGAAAACATCCGACCGGCTGAGTTCGATCCACTTCAACCCCACGCCTTGATCGCCACAAGGTTCGTGCTTGGGGCATATCCAGACGACTTCAGCCCGAGAAACAACCGAGCCATGATATTGGGGTAAATGAACGTTGATTTGCACCCGATCACCCACGTGCATACCTTCACCAGTGCGGACAAAAACTCCAACAGAGCTTATGTTCTTGGCCTTTCCTTTGGCACCACCACGATCGCCTATCAGACAGTATTGTGTATTGATGCTTGCGCGAGGAAACCGTCTTTCTTCTTTCATATGAAGCTGCTCCGGAGTGTTCTATTTGTCAACTCTATATCACAAAAACAAGAAATTGTATAGTAAAATTAGTCACTCCCCCGTGGTCATCGGCCATGAGCTAGCCCGGATATTTCATGAATTGCTGCTTTAACTCCTGACAAGGTAAGTCTGTGTCTTGACGATTGTTTATGCTAAAATATCGCAGTCTTTTCTACATCGTTTTAATCTCGGAGGTAACATATGAAGGTTCGGAAGTTGGTCATTGTTGGTGGTGTGGCCGGAGGTGCTTCTGCCGCAGCCAAGGCGAGGCGCTGTAGCGAGGAGGTGGAAATCATTATGTACGAAAAGGGGCCTGATATCTCTTACGCTAATTGTGGCCTCCCCTACTATCTCTCCGGCGTTATCGAGAAGCGGGAAGATTTGCTCATCACCTCTGCCGAGTTCTTTCGCCGCCGCTTCCAGGTGGATGCCCGCACCAGTAGAGAGGTTATGCAGATTGACCGCAACAGCAAAAAAGTAATTGTGAAGAATCTCAATACGGGGCAAATGGAAGAAGAATCCTACGATCGTTTGATCTTGGCCCCCGGCTCTCATCCCATAGTACCGCCGGTAATCGGTATGGACCTTCCCTTCGTCTTTTCCTTGAAAACCCTTGAAGATACGGACCGCATATTCAGCTACCTCCAAAACAAAAATCCTCGCAGGGCTGTGGTAATCGGCGGCGGCCTTATAGGTATTGAGGCTGTCGAGAATCTTGCTCTAAAAGGACTCGAAACCACCGTAGTGGAACTTGCCCCGCAGGTACTCACGTTCTTGGATTGGGAAATGGCTGAGATGGTCCGCTTGCACATGCATCAGAAAGGCATCAACCTCTGTCTTTCAGAAGGTTTACAGTCAGTAGAGGAGCAGAACGGCCAACGGTTAGTGCGAACCGACAAAGGTGGAGAAATCCCCGCTGACCTGGTTTTGGTGGCGATTGGTGTCAGGCCCAACGTTGATCTTGCCCAGAATGCGGACCTGGAACTCGGTGTCACCGGCGGGATCAAGGTCAACGAGTTCATGCAGACCAGTGACCCTGATATCTTTGC
>CBFDBW010000597.1:0-1705 GCA_965603145.1 uncultured Syntrophobacterales bacterium | reverse complement strand
GACACCTGAAACCCTGAGATTTGGTGCTTGGAGTTTGCGATTTCATAGAGTCCAATACTCCCCAGGCACGATAGTGCCCTCGCCTACCTGCTGAGCCTAAGCCAGAGGGCGGCAGCCACACCCCAAACCGCGTTAAAGAAAAAAACGAGCACTGGAGTCATATTCCCCAGGGCAAGACCCAACATACCCTTATTGGCCTTCATGGGAAAAACGATGAAGAGCATCACCAGGGAGGGCCCCAGGCTGTATAAAAGACCACGACTTATCACTGAGCGGCGCAAGATAGGCAGCAAAAACAAAAATCCCCATATTCCACCCCAGACAATGCGGGGATAAAGCCAGGCAGGGGTCAGTTGAGGGGCAATCTTGACACCCAGGGCCGCATTGACTCCCAGGTTGCCAAAGTTCCAAACAACGAGACTATTCAACACTCCACCCACACATCCCGCTACAAAAACAACGGAAAGAGTTCGGAAGATATTGGTCATTATGCGCTCCGCGTATGTCAGTTGTCCGTTAACCCGAATGCCTAAAATGAACTAAAATGTCTAAAGTTCTAGAAGAGACTACCCTATAGAATCACGGGTTTCAAGGAGATCTGCGATTAAAAATGGTAGGATTACAACGGACCACGGACATTACTTGAACCTTTCATCCGCCTCCGCTGCCGCTGCTCTCTCTGCCTTGCCGGCGAGCCAGCCTATTCGTTCCACCTCTCTCGAGTCAAATTCCGGCACGAATGGCTTGATATCAAGCAAGGGCGTGGAGTCGGCAATGTCTACGTCTTCGATGTGAAGTGTGCAGCCCTCGATTCCCACAAGCCGCACAACCGAGATTCCTATAGCGTTGGGTCGCCTTGGCGCTCTGGTGGCGAAGACTCCTCGCCTAGAATCATCTAAATAGGGCTTCACCATCAGCGAGTATCCTTGGAAGAGATGGAAATGATAGAGAAGAAAAATATGCGAAAACCCATCTAGATCTTTCAAACCATCACCACACTCAGGGATGACCTCTACGGTGCCGGCCACTCCCCGGGCTCCAGCAGGCTGGATGGGCATCCCTTTTGTCTCTTTGAAGGGTGAATGAATGACACCAATGGGGCGATATCTTATTTCTTGCATGTGTTACCTCTTATAATTCTTGGCGATCGAAGGCAGAGACGCGGATCCTGTAGGAGCATCCTCCCGGTTGCGAGTTTAGAGACAGTAACTGTGGCAATAAATGATATGTATCGCGAGCAGGAGCTCGCTCCTACAGAGAGAATGGACTGGAAAATGTCTTTACCCTTCGTAGGCAGCTACCTTTCGAATACCATAGTGCATAGGCAGCCAGACAGCAACAATATTCACTAGTACCATGAGAAAGATGGAGCCGCCGACATACAACCATTGGAAAAAGCTGAGGGAATGGTGGCGGGCCTGGGCCATGAACAGGATGTAGACGGGCCCCGCTTCCAGAATAACCACCAGTGTTATGAAGCCCATAGCCAGGATCATGTAGAGCAGCCCGCCAAAACCTGTGGCAACTTGGGTTATGTTCTCGGCCTTGAAGTTCGGGAAGACAGCGCCCGCTCCCCCTTCGGCAAGCTCAGGGTTCACTAGAGCCCACTGAGCACACTGAGAAATAAACTCTGGTGAAAGTGCTGGGATCGCTTATCAGAGCCCGCAAGGCGGGAAGCCCTTTGAGAATTCTGCGAAGTCTGTGA
>CBFDBW010000596.1:0-1706 GCA_965603145.1 uncultured Syntrophobacterales bacterium | reverse complement strand
GTACCATTCCGGGGGCATACTTGGCCTAATCCGCTCCAGCACCTCGATCTCATCCGGGTCAGGCAGTACCACCGTCTCCCTGGTGTGGGCTACAACCTCATCAGAGAGGACAATAACTGGTGTGCGGTAGCGCTCCGAAAAATTAAAGGCCTTGACCGTTATGTCAAATGAGTCGCGCACGCTCGAGGGGGCAAGAACAATGATAGGATGGTCTCCATGGGTCCCCCAGCGGGCCTGCATGACGTCTCCCTGGGAGGGATTGGTGGGAAGACCGGTGGAAGGGCCACCTCGCATTACATTGACAATTACGCAGGGCACCTCTGTCACGCAAGCAAAACCGAGATTTTCTTGCATGAGAGAAAATCCGGGTCCACTGGTGGCAGTCATGGATTTGGCCCCCGCCAGACTGGCACCTATTACAGCTCCGAGACTGGCAATTTCATCTTCCATCTGGATAAAGGTGCCTTCCATCTGTGGCAGCCGGTAGGCGAGAATCTCGCTGATCTCAGATGCAGGGGTTATGGGATAGCCCGCAAAGAAACGGCAACCGGCAGCCAGGGCTCCCTCGACAATGGCCTCGTTTCCCTGTAGAAGGCGAGGTTTCTTTTTTCCTTTTCTTGCCATCAATTCGATTCCTTGGTGAGCAGTAAGCGGTCAGCGGTGGAGTTTTCTAAAAGCTCCTTACTAACTGCTAACTGTTTACTGCTCACTGCTTACTATGCTTCACAGACCTCTTCTTCTTTCTTCTCTTGAACGCGGACAGCGAAATCGGGACAGCGCATTTCACACCAAGCACAGCCTATGCAGCGTTCCGGTTTGGAAATCTCCGGCTCCCCTTTTTCATTCATTGCCAACGCCTCTTCAGGGCAAAACGCCGCACAGATGCCGCACCCTTTGCACCAATCCCGATAGAACTCCACCTCAAACCGTTTTTTCTTGGCTTTGGTCTTGGCTTGCTTATCCTTGACCTCTGCCTTCTTAGCCACTTTGCCTTTCGCGGTCTTTGCTTGCTTCGTTTTTGTTTGGCGTTTCGCTGTCATTCCAACTCCAGTTACTGTCTCAATAATTGGACTTGAGAATACACAATTCGAGATGGTTTTTCAAACGGTTTCCCGATCCGTGTCACCGGAAAACCATTGACCATAGTGACCCTGTATTATAACATGGCTTGTGATAATTGGCTCAAGATTTCGGCAGCATTCAGCTCTCAGCAAAGACACATTGTTTGTGTCCTGTGCATCTATCATGCCACCGGATCCTCTGGCAAACTTCATTATCTGCGAATCTCTTCTCCAAACCTCTAGCCCGGATATTTCATGAATCACTTGCTGCGAACACGGATATGGCCATCCTTCCTGGCGTCCTCGGGTGTCGGCCCCTGCGACGTACCGTTCAGGTACGCCTCGGAACCAATCCCGCGGTACCGCGGGACGAGTTGCCCGGTATCAAGCCCATCTTCGTGGTCTCGCGACAGGAATTCATAAAATATCCGGGCTGGGAACGTTCGCTCACTGTAAGACACTTTAGACACGTATTGCGTAGGGGTTACCATGAGAGAAATCCATATCAGTCAAATTACGACAGCAGTGCGAGACCTCTGCATCAAAGCCAACACTCATTTGGGAGCAGATGTCCTGAAAGCCTTCGCCATGGCCATTGATCAGGAGGTCTCACCCACTGGCAAGGACATCCTGGAAAAACTCGTG
>CBFDBW010000595.1:0-1708 GCA_965603145.1 uncultured Syntrophobacterales bacterium | reverse complement strand
TCCTCCACCGCTCCCTTGGGCATGTCGCACTGGCACTCAGCCAGAGGCAGCTCTCCACAGCCCCCGCAGGCACACTTGAAGTTCACGGCCACCTGACGACCTTGGTCCTCTATCGAGTTTGTTGCTGTGGACGTTACCGCCTGCAGAGCCGGCGACTGGCCCGTTATCGGCTGGATGGGGATTGGCTGTGATGAGGTCGCCTGGATTGGCGTGATTGGCGTTGTGTTCTGACCTCCGGAAAACATGGTTTTCGCTGTAACACCAGCCAGCAAAATAACGGCAATGATGGTTGTAATCTTCCAGAAATTCGACTCTTTTGTCTGAACTGATTGTTGTCTAGGTTGTGGTCTCCGTACTTTTTTCTTTTTTGCCATGATCTTTATCTCCATATATCTATAATTCAATCTCCTGATCCTCATTACCAAGCGCAATTCGCCCGCGGAATTACATCTGATCAACATACAAGTGCTTGAATACCACCCTTTGACCCGTTCAGCGGAACATCTTCTACCAGAAGACCGTCTGAAATCCGCAACATCCGGCGGGCGTAGCTGGCGCACTCCGGGCTGTGGGTTACCATGACGATGGTCATCCCTTCTTCATTGAGATTCTTCAAGAGATCCATCACCTCTCGGGTGGTCTTGGTATCGAGATTTCCCGAAGGTTCGTCTGCAAAGAGGAGGGGCGGCTCGTTTACAATGGCCCGGGCAATGGCCACGCGCTCTTGCTCACCTCCAGATGTCTGTCCCGGCAACCGGTGAGACTTTCCATTGAGCCCTACCCGTAACAGGGCATCTTCGGCCAAGGCCCGCTTTTTCTTGCTGCTCATTTTCACCGTGGCCAGGGGAAGCATAACGTTTTCGAGGAGGGTGAGGTAGGGAACGAGATGAAAACTCTGGAAGACAAAGCCCAGAAATTCCCTGCGAAAGTCAGCCCTCTGGTCTTGTCCCAGTTCGTAGACCTCAAGCCCGTCCACCGAGTACTCGCCTGATGTGGGGGTGTTCAGGGCTCCCATCATTGATAAGAGGGTGGATTTTCCCGATCCAGACTCTCCCATCACAGCCACAAACTCGCCCATTTTGATACGGAAACTCATGCCTCCTACGGCCATGACGGCGGCATCAGCGGTACCGTATTGCTTGACAAGGTTTTCTGCATGGATGTAACTCATTGTATCTCTCCTACAGTGCCCTCAAGGCATCGGTGGGGTCGATCCGTGCCGCCATAAGTGCCGGATATATACTTGAGGCCAGGCCCATAAAAAGAGCCACACCAAGCGCTGCTACGGCCAACACAGGGTCGAAAACCACTGCCATTCCATTGCTGCCGGTAAAGAAGGGGATGGCCAGTTTCATAGAACCGAATCCTACCAGGTAGCCAAGAATTCCAGCCATAGCTGCAAGTATTCCCGCTTCCAGCAGAACTATCTTGATCACGTGACTCCTGCGAAAACCCATGGCCCGGAAGATACCAATTTCTCCAGTGCGCTCTCTCACGCTTCCCATCATGGTCACGAGCACCACAAGACTGCCCACCAGCACCAACACCATGGAGACACCGTAAGAGAATTTCCTGAAATGGGATAGGGTTTCCATGCGGCCCTGTACCACCTGCTGGATGGCCATGACTTTGGTCCCAGGGAGCGCCCTTGAGATCTGACTCACCATGGCCTCAATAGGGCAGGCAGTGCAAAGCGCTGCAACCTCCA
>CBFDBW010000594.1:0-1723 GCA_965603145.1 uncultured Syntrophobacterales bacterium | reverse complement strand
TTGAGCACACCAAGGTGGATGAATCCACCAAGACCGCTGATATGCTTCGGGCAGACATCAAGATCGAGAAAAAGGTGGCGGCTGAATATGACCGTGCTGCCAAAGAAATTGAAGAGCCCGACCTGAAAGAGCTTCTTGTCCGGATAAGGGACCACGAATTGTACCACGTTGATGTATTCAACGATTTGTTGAAGGAAGAGGAAAAGCGAGGCTGATTTGTTTATTAATCTGTAGGTGAAATGCCAGCTTGATTCTCAGCAATCTAAAAGGGAAGAGCAGCCCGGCAATCGACCAACGTGTTGTAAGGTCGGAAGAAGTTGCATCATAGCAGGAATTCAGGTAGCTTCACCGTACACTGCAGATTCTAGAAAACCTTAAGCAATTGAGGCATTGGATGGGAAAAGGATAATGGTTCCTAAGACTAACTCCAGGAAGGCTGACAAGGCTTCAATCCATATAACTGGGATGACCTGTACTACCTGTGCACGCACTATTAAGAAGGGTCTTTCTAAAACTCCTGGTGTGGAACAAGCTGACGTTAACTTCGCTTCGGAGAAGGCTTCGATAGAATACGATCCCAAGAAGGTAGACCTTGCCAAAATTAAGGATACCGTCTCAGAATTGGGCTACGGAGTCGCCACCAGGAAGTCCATATTCCCGGTTGCCGGCATGACATGCGCTTCATGTGTTGCCCGGGTGGAGGAAGCACTCTCCAACGTGCCGGGTGTGATTTCGGCCAGCGTGAATCTGGCCTCGGAAAAGGCTACCGTGGAGTACCTAGAAGGAACGGGGCTGGCTGAGCTGAGACGGGCGGTAAAAGACGCCGGCTATGAACTTGGCCCCGAGGCGCAGGCTTTGGAAGATGTAACCACTGCTGCCCAGCGTGAGATTCGAGTTCTAAGGAACAGATTTATCATCGCTGCTATCCTGACCGCGTCAATCATGGCCTTAGGCTGGGGTCCTTCCTTTGTTGGTAAGTCCTATCTACTATTAGCTCTGGCTACGCCAGTGCAGTTCTGGGCGGGTTTGCGCTTTTACCGGGGGGCATGGGGCGCTCTGAAACACAAGACCTCCGATATGAATACTCTGGTTGCTGTAGGTACCTCGGTGGCTTACTTCTACAGCATGATAGCCGTTATTGCCCCTGGCCTTTTTACCACTGGTGTAGTGGAACCCCACTTATACTTCCATACCTCAGCAGCGATCATAACCTTGATTCTTCTTGGTCGTTTTCTGGAAGCTAGAGCCAGAGGACAGACTTCAGAAGCAATAAAGAAACTTATCGGTATGCAACCGAAGACCGCTCTGGTTATCCTTGAGGGCGAGGAGAGGGAGATTCCCGTTGAGGAGGTTCAGGTTGGTGATCTTATCCTGGTACGTCCTGGCGAGAGGGTGCCCGTTGATGGCATAGTGCATCAAGGTTACTCCAGCATTGACGAGTCCATGATCACTGGAGAGAGTATCCCTGTGGAGAAAAAGGTGGGTGACGAGGTTATCGGTGCCACTATTAACAAGACAGGCAGCCTTGAAATCGAAGCAACCAAGGTGGGTAAGGATACAACGCTGGCTCATATCGTCAGAATGGTGGATGAAGCACAGGGAAGCAAAGCTCCTATTCAGCGTCTTGCTGACGTTATCGCCAGCTACTTTGTGCCGGCAGTGATTGGTATTGCCATAGTGACCTTCGTAGTCTGGTATTTTGTGGGACCAGCTCCAGCCCTCA
>CBFDBW010000593.1:0-1726 GCA_965603145.1 uncultured Syntrophobacterales bacterium | reverse complement strand
ACTCCTTCCTCTTCTTAGAGCCAGCAGCACGCTCTCCTAGGCTGGCTATAACATTGACAAATATAGGCTGGATGATTATAGAAATCGCAATAGCGAACAACCTTTTCCATGAAGTTTTAGGGAAGGCGAGGAGGAGGAGTGCACGTATATAGCCGCCTTGCTTCAGCCGGACCATCATTTGATACATGTAAGGAATCAATCTGATGATTAAGCGAGATTACTATGACGTTCTTGGCGTTGATCGTCGAGCCTCTCAAGAAGAAATAAAGAAGACGTACCGAAAGCTCGCGCTCAAGTACCACCCGGATCGAAATCCTGGCGACAAAGAGGCTGAGGACAAGTTCAAGGAGGCGGCTGAGGCCTACGAGGTGCTGCGGGATTCAGAAAAGCGCAACATCTATGACCAGTTCGGCCACGAAGGATTGCAGGGCACGGGATTTACTGGTTTTGGTGGCTTTGACGACATCTTTTCTACTTTTGGAGACATATTTGAGGACTTCTTAGGTTTTGGTAACCGCAGGAGGGGACAGAGGACTACTGCCCGCCCGGGAGCTGATCTCCTTTACGATTTGCGCATCGACTTCGCTGAGGCGGTTTTTGGAACCGAAAAGGAAATAGAGATACCAACCAGCGAAACATGTGAACCTTGTGGAGCAACAGGGCGAGAGCCTGGCACAGATGAGCAAGTTTGCCCTATGTGCCAAGGCCAGGGTCAGGTTTTGCAGTCGCAGGGTTTCTTTCGAATCAGCACAACCTGTCATCGCTGTGGTGGACAAGGCCGGATTATTACGAATCCATGCCACAGTTGCAATGGTTCCGGACAACAGAAAGTAACCAAGAAAGTATTGGTCAAGGTTCCTGCAGGCGTTGATACCGGTACCCGTCTCCGTATTCCAGATCGAGGAGAAAGCGGCTACCGTGGAGGTCCCCACGGAGACCTCTACGTACGGTTACATGTGGATCCACATGAATTTTTTGAACGGGATGGCACCGTACTCTATTGCCAGATCCCGATATCAATGGCTCAAGCTGCCATCGGAGATACCATCGAAATCCAGACCCTCGACGGCAGCCGCAGCGTAAAAATCCAACCAGGTATACAAAGCGGCGAGATCATCCGCTTGAAGGGAGATGGGGTACCCAATCTGCGAGGATATGGCCGTGGGGATCTATTGATAGACATCCAGGTTAAGACCCCGGTGAAACTCAACAAACGTCAGGAGGAGCTTCTACGAGAATTTGCCGAGATCGAAAATGGCAAGAAATCCTCTCAGAAGCCTTTCAAATTCTGGAGTTGGGGGGGTAAGGACAAACGGTCCAAGTCCAAACACAAGCATTGATGATCTTTTAAAAAACTCCAGACGCAAGGCGCGCAAATCTTTAGGAATGAGGGGTACTTACAGGTACGCTGCAATGATTCACCCTGTTAAATCGGCTTCGCCGTCTCGCGTAGCGAGAATTTAACAGGGCGGGGATGAAGCGCAATCCCGCCGGAGCGGGACAGATGGACTTTTTACGAAGCCGTCAAGCATTAGGACCTGCAGACCTGACCACCCGAGAACTTGGAACCGCGGCTGATGTCAAGAAGGAACTCTCACGATGAACGTTTGGCAGAATCAGCATAAACAGTTTGATGAGCTCCAGGCCACTGCTCTATTCTGCCCCCAATGTCGCCAGGCAACACCGGTTCGGCAAAGACTTCTCCTTTTTCTCCCTGACGGTGAAC
>CBFDBW010000592.1:0-1726 GCA_965603145.1 uncultured Syntrophobacterales bacterium | reverse complement strand
TTGTGCCCTGTGCCTTGAGCCGTTCCCTTTGTGGCGGCTCAATGCCGGATCCTCAGGATCCAGATTTTTTACATGAAAGTGTAGGGCCTGACTGTGCTACCAATCAACGCCAAGCAACCTATGAGACTATTCAGAAGTTCCCTTTATGTTCTCCTGCATCTACTCTTTTGTGCCGTCATTTTAGTCCTTTTGTTTTTCCCTGATGTCTCCTCAGCAGAAGGATCTAACAGCCATTCCAGGAAAACGGGGCTTTCCTCGAACCCCAGCACCCCCGTGGCGAAAAGCACTACCCAACAGAGTCTCCTCATTTCGCCAGATTTAGATGAATTCTCGCAGAATCCGAAGCTCTTGAAACGCATCCTGAGGGGACCCCACGGCTACTTTCGCTTTATCAACGAAATATTTGCCGAAGAGGTCTGTGTGCGCTTTCGAAACGACCTGAGTTGGATTCCAAACGGGAACCTCCACGGCGACGCCCACCTGGAGAATTACGCCATCACTGAACAAGGACGCGGTCTCACCGACTTCGATGACGCGACAATAGGACCCGTGGTACTTGATCTCGTGCGGTTTGGAGTGTCAATACATTTGGCCTGCCGAGCCAATGGTTGGGAAGAGAAAGCTGAGCCGATAGCTCATAGCTTTTTCTCCGGCTATCGGGCTGCCCTGGAGGACCCTGGGCTCACCATTCCTCCACCCAAGCTGGTCTCTCGGATCCGGGCCCGCTTTACCACAGACCGCGGGCAGACACTAGCAGCACTGGAAACTCTCATGCAGCCGCTGGGAGTGAGCCGCGAGGAGTTCAAACGGGAAATAGAGCAATATCTTGACCAGATGGCCGAGCAGCATCCGGAGCTTCCACCGCACTTCTTCGAAATCGAAAACGCCGGCCGCTTGAAAATGGGCATTGGCAGCGCCCTGGACGAAAAATATTTGTTTATGATCGAAGGACCCACCAAGGCCCGCAAGGACAACGTAGTCCTGGAGATGAAGGAGGTGCGTGATCTTCATGAGATCTCCTGCATCCTGTTAAGCGAGGCAAGTCCCGTGCGCCCTATTCTCATGCAGGCTCGCCTCGCCTACCAACCATACCGCTACGCGGGTTTCGTCATCTTCGCTCTGAGCAAAGGAGATGAGAGAGATAAGACGTTCTGGCTTCATGAGTGGGCCAACCATTACCATGAACTCTCCATCCGCACCTCTTTCCAAACGGCCGCGGATCTTCACGACATTGCCTACGACGCGGGGGTTCAACTCGGTCTTGGACATCCGAAGAGTATCGCCGATTCCTACAGTGATCACCTACGCCGCAGACTGCTGATCACTGTGGCAGAGTTACAGGAAAAACTCGATCAGACCATTTCCGATCTCACCCAGCAAACTATCGCAGCGTGGCAGCAGTTCCGGGTTGAGGCAACCACACGAAAGGCCGGGCCAAATGGCAAGTAGTTGGGTACCACTAAGAATAGGCCGTATCGGTTAGACTTCTTTGCAAAGAATTTGACACATCGGGTATTGACAATTTTTCCTTGAAACTTAACTTTCGTCTAATGTACATTAAATTCTTTGTAATCACATTGCAATAAATCGAGTAGAGCAATCTCATCGTTCTTGAAAGGTTCATCTTTAAATACATACAGTTAACCACAACAAAAAGAAGAGTGGAGCATTTGCAGGTCAGGTGAGATGTCTTGGCAAGGAAGGGTAGACCTTTACAATTACTGAG
>CBFDBW010000591.1:0-1729 GCA_965603145.1 uncultured Syntrophobacterales bacterium | reverse complement strand
CCCTTCAAAAAGTCTAGCCATCTATGGCTGTGAAACTACGCACTTAAACTTATTATTATAGCTTTTCTTGAGAAATTGTCAACGTAAAAGTCAGATTACAGAAGTTTCCCCAAAAATGTTATGAGCGACACAGGCCAAGGGGAAGGCTCGTCCACAACGAGCAATTGAATCCCACTAAAGCGGGATTCCAAATGTAAGGAAGATATCCCATTTTATTGTAGTTTGCTGGCTCTCGCCAAGCTGAGATGCGTAAATACAGGAGGCTCAGGTGCTCGTTGTTTCACAGCCTCCGCATTTGGCCTTCCTGGTGTTTCTTCTGAGTTACTGGTGGGAGGCCTGTGCCGCTTCTCCCTATATTTGTACGCTATGCGCTATGCTCTATGCGCTTTGCCTCTTGCCAACGCAATTGCTTCGCCCAAATCCACCCTCCCGGTATACAAAGCCCGGCCGGCGATCACCCCCACCACCCCGTCTCGTTCAAGTGGCAGCAGTGCCCTGATGTGCTCGAGGCTGCCCACACCTCCTGAGGCAATCACAGGAATACTCACTGACTGGGCCAACTGCCGGGTTGCTTCGATGTTTGGACCGGTCTGCATGCCGTCCCTCGAGATATCAGTGTAGACGATAGCTGCCAGGGCCAGGTTGTCAAATCTGGCCGCAAGTTCCCCTGAATCTATTTCGGTGGTTTTGCTCCAGCCTTCAACGGCAACCCTGCCCTTGCGGCTATCTATCCCGAGGACCACTTGCTCTGGAAACCTCTCACACGCCTGCACCAACAATTCCGGATTACTGTGGGCGGCAGTTCCGATCACCACGCGCTCAACCCCAAGTTCCAAATAGGCAGATAGAGTCTCGACCGTGCGTACCCCGCCGCCTAATTGAACTGGAACCTCGACCGATTGAACGATGGCGGCAATGGCCTCACGGTTCTTGGGTTTCTTGGCAAATGCACCGTCTAAGTCCACCACGTGCAGCAACTGGGCCCCTTCAGCCTCCCACCGTTGGGCTGTAGCTGCAGGGTCCTCGGAATAAATGGTGGCGGTTGACATTTCTCCCCGCTCCAACCGCACACATTTCCCTTCTTTCAAATCAATGGCTGGAATGATCAACATGTCTCCGACTCACTTCGTTCGTCGATCCATTGTTCTCAGGAACCGCTACCTACTTCTTACTACCCTCGCTTCTTGCCATTTCTTCCATTTCCTTAAGAAGTTCCTTCAATTCAACTGGGGGCTTGAGTACTTTGCCATTCTTGTCAGTACAGACATGTACGGTATAGCCTTCAGCCAGAACCGTCCCGTTGTCTTTGTGCAGGAGCACATAGTCGAAGCGCAGTCTTGCTTTTCCGGCAAAGGAAAAGGTGGTTTCGATACGAATGATATCGTCATAGCGGGCAGGATTGTGGTAACGACAATAGGCCTCATAAACTGGCAGGAAACATTCCTGCTCTTCCAATAATCGATACGTACTCCCGACCCGCCGGAAAAGCTCTGTACGACCGATTTCAAACCATCTCAAATAATTGGCGTAATAGGCTACTCCCATGGAGTCCGTGTCGCCGTAAAGAACCCTCTGCTCTGCACGAAACGGTTCAGTCATTTTCTATTCATGTCAACTAGTTGAATAGTTAATTCGAGAATTAGAAAATTAGTAAATTCGTAGAAGTCGTTGAGATCGCAAGATCGCGGCTGAAAGCCGCTCCCACAGTAGAATCTCTGTTTTCTGCTTT
>CBFDBW010000590.1:0-1734 GCA_965603145.1 uncultured Syntrophobacterales bacterium | reverse complement strand
CTGAAGCGGGATTCGAAATGTAAGGTATGTATACCATTTTATTGTAGTTCGCTCGCTAACCCCGCAGCAAGCTACGGGGAGTGCGCTCGCTGGAGCATTTTCAGCCATATTGCCAGGGCAGGAAATAGAGAGATTGTTGTAGGTAACCGAAAGCATCATAAATCATCGGCGGAGAATACATCGGCGGAGAAGATGTAGATCTCTGTCTTCTTATCCTTCCAAGCATCCTCTGGCAGGCCGGCTTTCGTGCAGGTGTGCTCCAAAAAGGTGGTGCGATCCCAACCCCATTCTGTCGCCACCTGTGGCAAGAGTAATCCACTGCAACTGCCCCGTTTCATGTACATGCCGTGTTTGCCCACTTCTATTTCATCCACTTCTTTAATCCGCTGGAGTGGGGTGAGAACAGAAATCTCATACTCAAGCAGTCCTAATTCCTTTGAGGATACCGGCGGGAACCGGGGATCTTGGAAAGCAGCGGCCTCGGCCATCTCGATAATTGTCTTGACCAAAGGCTCTTTGGCGCGAATGTGACCGATACAGCCCCTGAGCTTGCCTTCTTTATGGAGAGTCACAAACGCTCCTCGAGGCTCTTTCAGAGTTGGAGAGTTAACCACGAATTCAGGCGTTTTCTCACCGCGACAGTGAGACTCCACCACATCCCGAGCAATTTCAAGCAGCTGCGCTTTCTCCTCAGAGGTGAACCCAAAATTTACTCCAACTCTTTTATTTTTGGATTCCTCCCCTTTGGATTTATTGGTGTCGACCCATAGAGCAGCAGCCATATAACCCACTACGCCACTGTGATCTCCAGTAACATCACCAGAGTTGGCATAGTGCAGTACCCGGCTTTTGTTTGCCCCCAGGCGGCGGGCAATAAGCATGGCAGTGACCATGGGGCCACCGCCACAGGCCTCACACAGCCCATTGGCTAGATCATCGCTCAACCCTTGTGGATCAAAATCATTCACCTTGTCCACCACCACCTGATCCAACCGTTTTGCCTGTTTATACGGGTGGAAGTGGGAGAGATCAGAACTCGCAACTACCAGAACCGATCTGTTCTCAACGCAGTCGGCCACCGCCTCTGCTAACCACTTGCAGGTCGCAAAATCCTGGTTTCCCATGACCAGGGGAACAAGCTTGGCATCAGGCATGAGCACTTGAAAAAAGGGAAGTTGGATTTCCAGCGAATGTTCCTGACTATGGGCCTCAGGAACATACTCTATGCGGCTTTCTCTCTGTTTCACTGCCGAAATCAACTCTCGGTCCAAGGGTACCACACCCAATGGCGTGCGATAACCACCTCGATCATACACGGATACACCCCTAAAATAGGAGCGGTGGCTGGGGGCAATGACCACGACGCTGGAGAATTTCCTCTCTGCTAACAGCTTGTAAGCGTAAGCAGCCACCTGTCCAGAGTAGCGGTATCCAGCATGGGGAGATATGAGGGCGATAAGTTGTCCTTTGAGATCAACCGTTGAAGCCTGGCTCAAGTAGTCCTGGACTTCCCGCTGCAGTCGAGAAGCATTGCCCGGATACCAGGATCCGGCAATCACCGACTCACGAATTTGTTCCGACGGCATGGTCTTACCCTCCATCGCGGCCGCATTGTGGGTGTTCACGCTCATGCACAAAGAGAGGATGGCGGCCAGGGTGGCAAAAATTAACAACCGGAGAGTCATATTGTCAGCGCAACCTTTCGTGCTATTGGAGGCAGGCTGTTATTTAGTC
>CBFDBW010000589.1:0-1735 GCA_965603145.1 uncultured Syntrophobacterales bacterium | reverse complement strand
CATGGGTCACCTCATGGTTTTCTGCATTGATGCGGGGTCAATTGCGCGGTGCCCCTCAATAACCCCAAGCATAACCGGGTGACAATGAGAGTCAAGGTTTTAGACAAGAGTACCGGGGGGTGAATCTCTGCAAGTTAAAAAAAGGTCTCCGTATACACCAGGGACCCAGGAAACGTCTCGTCCACCAAGAGGGTAACGTCACGGATCATTTCCTGACGGCCGCACAAATAGAAATCGTAAGTGCTGAGCGGCAAATATTCTTTCAGGTATCGGGTAACTCGGCCGTCAAAACCGTTTTCTACTGTTCCTACTTGGTCGGGAGATGCTGATAAGCACGGAACATACGAGCGAGCAGTGCGACGAAAGAAGTCCTGGTAGTGGAGGTCGGAGGCTGTTCGCACCCCATGCAGCAAAGTAAACTCGGTCACTCCGGAACGGCTTATGGAAAGAAAGGGAGCGATGCCGGTGCCAGTGGCGACGAAGACCGCAGGTCGCTCAGAGGGACGATAGGTGAAATACCCATGGGGACCTGTGAAGCTGAACTTCGTGCCAATTTCAGCTTCCGCAAGCACAGGTGAGAATTGCCCTTTTTCCACGTTGAATAAACAGAGTCCAAGGGTCGACTCAGATGGGGTTGTGAGCAAGGAGTAATCCCGTTGCCTGGTCTCATGGTAAAAGCGGATGCGTTGGCCGGGGGTGAACTGGAATGAGGAGGGTCGCGTGAGCTCTATTTCAAAAACCTTCTCCGTTAGCCAGCGGCGAGCCAGTAATTTCGTCGAGTATACTTTAGCGTCATGCCTTGCTGCTGATGGTGACATCATTTTTTCCAAATCGTATCCGGCTGGCCCTGGACCTTGTTGCAGTACCGGGCGAGCACAAAAAGATAATCGGAGAGGCGGTTGAGATAGGTTACTACACCTCGAAGTTGCAGGGAGGTCTCATCCTCATCGTTTCCAGCCAACAGACGAACCACATGTCTTTCGGCTCTGCGGCAAACGGCTCTGGCCACGTGGGCCCAGGCAGCAGAGACATGTCCACCAGGGAGGAGGAAATCTTTTAAAGCTGGTAATTTCTCCTCCAATCGATCAATGGCCGCTTCCAAGCCCTTTGCGTGCTCTTGTGTGATGGAGGGTAATTCGCTGGAGGCTGGCGAACCCGGAGTGACTGCAAGCCAAACGCCAATATGCAAGAGATCTGACTGAATGCGCTGTATTTCCCCTGAAAGGGTTCCCTCACCCGATGGCAAGAAGGCCACGAGAGCGCCGAGAGCGCTGTTCAGTTCATCAACGTCCCCGTAGGCCTCAACGCGGAGATCAGATTTATTGACTCGCTCCCCGCTGAAAAGGCTGGTTTTGCCGCGGTCTCCACCACCCGTGTATATTTTCATCTCCTCCTCCCTTGTATCGAGTAGCTTATGTCATATTAAAGAGCACGTTGTTGAAGTCAAGCGCTCATTAGAACCATGAGCAAAGTCCTGCCCCAAGAAGAGGCTTGGATTTGCTTACCATATGGTGATCAGTCGTATACAATTTTTCCTCTGACTGTGAAAAGCTGGAGACGGCCTCTTTTTTTAATAGCAATTCATAGTGAAATGGTGGTTTTTCTTGTTGAATAGTCGTAACGTCGTAGTTATTTTCTATTCATTATATGGGCGCAAAAGGAAAGGAGTGAGGGCGATTTAGTTCAATCTAGATTGGCGCACGCGTCAATAATGGATTCCTGGCCAGTCTGGGAG
>CBFDBW010000588.1:0-1740 GCA_965603145.1 uncultured Syntrophobacterales bacterium | reverse complement strand
GATATGTCCAGGGCTCGACTCGTTCAGCTATATGTTCCAGGTATTCATGGGGAGCGTACTTGCAGAACTCTTTGCCCTCAGGATCAACCACCCGGACTTTTCCATCATAAAAGTTGACTTTGTTGTTTTCATCAACCAAGCCCATGTTGTAGGACTTTTGGGTAAAGGTATCGCTCAGGACCATATCCAGGTACTCTTTGTTCTTGAGAACAACGTCGTCGAAGAGTTTAAGCGATAACTTGCCAAATTCCACCGATGATTTGGCTATTTCTTCAATCTGTGCCCTTTCCTCCTCGTTTATGGCCCTGCTCACGCCGCCGGGCAGGCCAAAACAGGGGTGTATTGGACGCCCACCAATTGTCTGGATAACCCAGTGATTTTGTTTACGGGTATTGATTACAGCACCGCCCAGTTCCAATCCTACCTTGGCGATTACTCCGAGGATATTGCGCTCCGCAGGTGGAGCATCCGGCCCCATAACGAAATCAGGGGCACCAAGGATGTAGAAGTGGGTGGTGTGGTCAGTTACAAAGAAGGCGCTATAAAGAAGCTCACGCAGCTTTGTGGCAGCGCTGGTTGGCTCGACATGAAACAGATCATCTAAGGCTTTGGTTGCTGCCATGTGGTGGGCTTCAGGACAGACGCCGCAGATTCGCTGGGTTATCTGGGGCATATCCTCGGCCGGGCGGCCCTCGGAAAATTTCTCGAAGCCCCTGAGTTCGGGAATCTGGAAATAAGCATTGGCTACACTGCCATCCTCGTTGAGAAAGATGGTAATTTTGCCATGACCTTCAAGACGGGTAATGGGATCAATCGTTATCCTCTTCATTTTATCCTTGCCCTCCTAAGTAGTGAATCTGGCAAACTGTAACGGTAGAAAGTGCCTGCCGGGTCGGGAATATCATCAATTATCTTTTGAATCTCCTCAGGGTCGTTGGAGTCAATGATAGACGAGAGAGCACTCAAAAAATGAGCCCCCTGGTCAATTACTCCTTCCACTGGCCCGTAACAGCCTGTGCAGGGCATGTTAGCCTGAGGGCAGAGAGCACCACAGCCCCCTCGAGTAGCTATACCATAGCACAATAACCCCTGCTCCAGTAGACACCTTTCCGGGTCAGGGATTATTTCGTAAGGTCGATAGAATTTTTTGATTTTCTTCTCCTCTTTCTTACGGGGACACTCATCGCAAACAGCCTTTACCGCGTGACTTATGACAGTCCCTTTCGGTGGTAACTTGCCTGTAATCAAAGCTTCAAGTGCAAGCCAGGTAGTCTTTTCCTCCGGGGGACAACCGGGAACGAAATAATCGACATCCACGGTTTGGGCTAGAGTCTTAACCGTATCGTAGAACTCAGGAAGCTCGAGTTCACCCTCGGGCACCTTAACTTTCGTCTGAGGGAAAATTTTCTTAGGATTCTCAGTTGACGGCGTTTCAATGTAGACCCGTTCGAACGTCGTTTGTCGGTCATAAAAATTTGACAGTCCTGGAATACAGCCTTCATACGAACAAGAGCCATAGGCTATCATTATCTTGGATTTGTCTCGCAGAAGATGGGCCATGTGCTCATTCTCTTCATTCCGGATAGCTCCGTTAAAAAGACAGACATCTACACTCTTATCTGCCATCTTTTCTACGTCAGCATATTTGAAATCCATGCCTACCGGCCAGAACACGATGTCGGCAGCCTCAGCTAGCTTCAGTATCTTTTCATGTATAGCCAGAGTTGCAATCTCACATCC
>CBFDBW010000587.1:0-1749 GCA_965603145.1 uncultured Syntrophobacterales bacterium | reverse complement strand
TCCGCCCTTTCACCGGTAAAGCCGACCTTTACTGCATCAACACCTGTGCTGTGACCAGCCGGGCTGCCATGCAGTCACGCCAACTGATCCGGCGTGCGGTTCGTCAAAATCCAGAAGCCGAGGTGGTGGTCATGGGCTGCTATTCCCAGATTGCTGCAGAGGAAATAGCCGCTATCCCTGGAGTTACTCACATACTCGGCACCACCGAAAAGCTGGCACTCTTGGATTATATTGCTCACCCTGAGCAAGATCAGCCACCATGTGTGCACCTAAATGACGTCTGCACAGTTCCCGCCCCCCAACCTCTCGTTTTCTCCGGTTTTTCTCACAGAACTCGCGCCTTTCTTAAAGTTCAGGACGGCTGCGATGCTTTCTGCTCCTACTGCATTGTTCCTTATGCCCGCGGTCGTAGCCGCAGTATCAACCTGGAGTCCGTTTTAGGACAGGTGGCGAGATTCCTGGACCATGGGTATCGGGAGATCGTACTTACAGGCATCCATTTGGGCCAGTGGGGCTTTGATTTCGAGCCCCGGCAAGACTTGATCGATCTGCTCCGGTCAATTGTTGAGCACTGTCCACCGCCCCGCCTTCGACTCAGTTCGCTGGAACCCGGGGAGATCACTTCGGATTTACTCGAATTGATGGCTAATGAGCCCAGTCTCTGCCCGCACCTTCATATTCCACTACAAAGTGGTGATGCTACTATTCTTGGCCGCATGAACCGCCACTATCACCCCGATTTCTACCGGGAGCTCGTGGTTGAGGCCACCCAACGCATTCCCGATCTGGCTGTTGGAGCTGATGTTTTGGTGGGCTTTCCCGGCGAGACAGATGAATGCTTCCAGAATAGCTATCGGCTGATCGAATCTCTTCCCATAGCCTACTTGCATGTCTTTCCTTACTCACCCCGCCCCACCACTCCTGCAGCCACCATGAGCGCACAGGTGTCTCCAGCAGTAATTCGTCAGCGCTGTGGGTTGCTGAGAGAACTGGACAAAGCAAAACGGCTGACGTTCTTGCAGCGGTTCCTAGGAGAAATGCGGCAGGTTCTGGTGGAAAATCGGCGAGATGAAGCCAGCTCAATGTTATGTGGTTTTTCGGACAATTACATACCAGTGTTGGTCCCGGCTGATGCGGCTCTGGAGAATCAGGTTGTCATGGCGAAACTAGACAGAGTGGAAGGAGCCAAACTGGTAGCTACCCCGGTTTGAATACGACATCATTGCCGAAGACTTTTCTCATCTAACCATTCACAATCTACTCAAATCCTTGATAAACAACCCGATCCGGTCTACGGGGTGGCACTTTTGGTGTTTCGTCTGGATACCCCATGGGTGTTATCGCCACCAGGGTCATATCTTTCACCCCCAGAAAACGGCTGATCTCATTGGCAACGGTTACCGGACCTGTCATCCAGCAGGTTCCAAGTCCCTCTGCGTGTGCCACCAGGAGTAGATTCTGAATGGCAGCAGCCACGTTCTGAAAGCTGGTGACATCCTCCATGTTCGCCGGTTCAAAATAAGCACAGACCACAATCGGGGCTTCACCTAGTCGCTTGAAAAACCTGCGGGTGGACTCTATGATCTTGGGCTTTTCTGCATACAGCTGTTGGAGTTGTGGTTCCAGGTACTGAAAACTGGTGGAGGAAATTGATACCAGCGCCTCTTTCCGCTCTCCCGCCAGTACGAAAAATTTCCAATTCTGCCTGTTCATTCCCGAGGGCGCCCACAGAGCGACTTCAAAGATCTT
>CBFDBW010000586.1:0-1768 GCA_965603145.1 uncultured Syntrophobacterales bacterium | reverse complement strand
CCGAAGAGATCATCGTTCCCCAACGTTCGGGTCAGTGTGAGGTTATTCTCCCTTGTCTTGGTGACCGAGCTTTTGCCCAAACCCAGGATCACGAGATGGCTTTTTCCATTCCGGTAACCCGGGTGGAAGAGATCATCGAGGGTTTGGAAGGGACGCATAAAGGCGGGGTGCGCTATCCAATTCCTTCGTTCTTGCGATATACAGGTGAGTTTCCAGAGCATTATATGAGGGTGGTGGAGTGAGAATCAGGATGCAGTGGGCAGCAAAAACTAGGCACTAGACACTATGCACTCGGCAGAGCAGGACGACGCGGGGACACGGAGAAACGGGGAGGAAATCCGCAATCCACAATCCGAAATTGTCAAAGTGTTTAGTGCTTACTGGTTGATGGCAAAATGAACGTGAACCCCCCTTTTTTAAGTTTTCTTTTTGACCTTGGGTTGATTGGAAAGGGGGAGTTTTTGATCACCTCAAGTTGTTTGTCATTTTCCAGGTAAACACTCAGCAGTTCAGTGCTCAAATTCCACTCGGCGAGCACGAAGTAGTTGATATAGGCCTTTGGTAGGGAAACGCTTTCATTAAGCACATCGATGAAGCCATCTGTGCGCTCTGCTGTTTCCCTCACCTGACGGGTGAAATAGACTCTCGGAACGAATGTCTGTTGTGAGTCGGCTTTTTGCGCGGGGGGACGATAACCGGTGTATTTGAGCGAGGCCTGGTTGAAGGCAACCAGAGAAGCATCCAGTTCTTCGAGGTTGGCGAAGGTACGTCGATTCCAGAACTTGCGGGCGAACACGCTATTGTTACCTTCGATAGAGGCCTGAGAAAAAGGTTTTCTTGGCACCGCAAAGATCGGTACCACCTGGTTGGCAAGAAGAAACTGTACCACCCGGCTGATGGTGCGTTTGCCAGAGCCACTGCCAATGGTAGCTGCTGCATTGTCAACCTTGATACAGTCAGGTTTTTCGAAGGTGGCAAAGAAACGCTCACACTGCTCGATGAAACAATCTGCGCTCTGAGCTTCAATGCGTTGAAAGTGTCGCAGCCTGGGTACTTTTTTGAAAGACAAGGCCAGGAAGTGAATCGGTTGCTGGGTGCCTGTGATGTACTTTTTACCGATGAAGTCAGCTTCCATGACTCGTTGTCCCAAGGTCTCATAGATGGTGTGCTCAGGATAGCACAAGTAGCGGGAGGCTCCCTTGCGAACCTTGCGGGTGTTCGGCTCAGACAGCCCCAGATCCTTGAGGATCTGACCGATAGTCCTGAGAGGAGGTGGCGGCTCTGCCGGATAGCGACTGAGCCATTCTTGGGCAATCGCCGTAGGACCCCAGTAAAAGGCCTCTGGACCGCCTTTGAGCTCTTTGTGCAAACTCGCGATACGGCCTTCAGCCTCCTGGGACCATCTGCGACGGCGACCCTTGGGCCATCCTCGGTGATCTATGGTGACATCTTGGTCCATTGACTGGGTCCAGCGAATTACGAAATTTTTGCTAACTCTCAACTGCTCGGAAATGACCTTCTTTGACAGACCATCACGAAAATGGAGCTGATTGACCAACCGACGCAAAGATATAAGCTTTTTTTGGGTATCATGAGCTATAAAATCTATGAAATCTTTAAACCATGCAACAACTACCTTATTCATGAACGTGTACCCTACTCAAGGGGGGTTCACGTTCATTTTGCCATCAACCCATAGTCCCTAGTGCCTAGTTGCTTTCGCTATGCTCCATGCCCTCTGCTTTTCAAATTCGCAATCCGAAATTCG
>CBFDBW010000585.1:0-1773 GCA_965603145.1 uncultured Syntrophobacterales bacterium | reverse complement strand
TTTGCCATGTAGTCTGATCGGACCACTGTATACTTCAACATCACGGATTTCTTCATTCGCCAAACGGTGACGGAAGAAAAAATGATAGCGTGATTCGGACTTGGCTTGCTCAATTTCCTGAAAAACCTGCTCGTTCGGCAGCATATTGATATCCGTAATCTTCATGCTTGTAAGTTCTTCTTGGCTCCAGCCATAGAAGGAGCAGGCTGCAGGATTGGCCTCTACTATGTCTGCACTCTCCGGATCAATCAGGAGCATCACTGAGTGGTTGTTCTTGAAAAGGCTACTATAGCGCTGTTCACTCTCTCGCAACGCCTTCTCGACTCGCTTGCGCTCGGCGATCTCGCTCTCTAACCCTTTGTTTACGCTTTCTAGGTCAGCGGTACGTTCCTGCACCCGTACTTCAAGTTCTTGGGTCGTACTCAGTAACTTTTCTTCGGCCCGTATGCGATCGGTGATGTCGGTGACCACCGCAATGCTACCCTTAAAGCTGCCATCTGGAGCAAAAATCGGTCTGGGTGACATAAGCACGAATGTCTTCTGTCCATCTTTTCGGTTCCACGCTAGCTCGTAGGGATCGCGTTTGCCAGCCTTTCTTCTCGCAACTTGCTCTGCAACTATTTTCTTGTCGGCCTCCGTAAGAAAGTCAGAGGCTGAATGCCCGATAACCTCATCGCGAGAGTAGCCTATGATTTCGCAGAAACGGTTGTTAGCAAAGATAATCCGTATGTTTTCGTCGATCATTGCCAGACCGTCGTTTATAGCCTCAGCCAGGGTGCAGTGTTGCGCTTCTTCTAGAAGCTTATCCGCGTCTATCTCAAGCTGCCCAGCTATGCCTTCCAGTTCAGCAAGACGTTGACATAGTCTAAGGTGGTTACCTTTTGGTTGCTCTTTTTGGTCATGGCGATCATTCATTATGACTGACTCCAGAGGGTATGACTACAGTGTCACTGGGAATCTGCAAATATAATGCCTGAAGGTAAATTCATCGGGAATTTGCCGGAAGAGGAAAACGAAGTGCAAGGCAGGGGCACCGACGGCGTCACAGGCTCCGCGGCCATGCTTCTTTTAGGTGTTCTTTCTGAATGTGCAAGTATTGCTGATTCATTCGAGTCACCCCCGGGCAGTGGGTACAGCTGGCAGCGGGCAGGAAGCAGCAGGAAGCGCAAGATCGTGTAGTCGTTATTAGTTATCCGTACTAACTTTCCCTTCTAGCCAGACCTCCCGTCTCGCTTCATCGTCGTCAATCGATTAAAACGGGACTCTCGCATACAGAAACTTGGCCATGTAGCCGATTATTATTGGAAATATAAAGCTACAAAGTAGCCTGGTAGAGGTAATATGGAATCCCAGCAGGGGAATTTCAAAAACTATAACTCGGTTTATGCCTAATAAAGCCCAGGCCGAAAGATAGGCGATCAAAGGTCCGATATGCGCTCCCGCTTTAAACATGGCCGCCACAATAGGAAATTGGATGAACGGACCGCCAGGGGTGACAGCTCCCAGGCAGGTGCCGATTAAGATCCCTTTGAAGCCGCTTTCAGCCCCCACCCAGCGGACGAGAAGCTCTGTGGGCAGAAGAACTTCCATCAACCCTGCGACGAAAAAGGCGAGGATCAAAACCGGAATGAGCCGCAATAACAGCCCGCCCCCTGACTTTATGGCCTGGATGGGAAGCTGTGGACTCTTGTGATAGGCGATGCCTCCCAATACGATAGAGAGGACCAACATGGTGAAAAACGCTGCTTTCATAAGAGCACTCCATTCCTGTGA
>CBFDBW010000584.1:0-1777 GCA_965603145.1 uncultured Syntrophobacterales bacterium | reverse complement strand
TAGCCACACAAAGCAGCAGTGTAAGGAAAAACAGAAGGGTGGCGCGGTAGCGGGTGAGAATCGGCTTTTCGAAGCGGTAACTGGCGATGAACAGGTTCAGGCCCACCGGGGTGGCAGCAGCCGATTTGCATGTTGGTGAGAAAGATTATCCCCAGATGCAGGGTCGACGTTGAAGCCAGCTGCCCCACTGGCAGGATCAATGCACCACCAGGACCAGCTCCGAAAAGGTCAGTCCAGATGGGGTCTCCCATTAAAAGGCTCGTGTCAATAGCACAAAAATATCCCTGAGCATTTATTTATGCTTTTTTCTTTCAGAACGTACGGCTAAGTCGCCAGTTTCTTCACATGTGCTGAGATTTCTTATTCTTTGCGTCAGCCTGTTGCTGCGCCAGTCACCCATCAGGATCAAGGCCGACCTCGTATGCTCTTTTGAGCATTGGCCCCTTCCGCTTGCAGCGGTCCAGAAAATCTTCAGTTCCATTCCGTGGTCAATTGGTTGCAGGTCTCATGGTTGTTAACCAGCCCCTTGGGGACTCACGGCATGGGCAGCAAAGATGGTGGCAACTCTATTTGGGCTGGGTGGAGCGGATTTCCAATCAAGTCTGATGGTTTTACCAACCCCTAGTCAGGTTCACCGCTCCAGCCAATCGATTATGTGAACAACTTCTCCGGCATGAACGGAACCTCGTCTTTCATGATGTAAAATGCCGCCCTGGCAAGTTTGTGGGCCAATGCGCTATGCGCCACCATGAAGTTGGTTTTCTGCATTTTCCGGTTGTAATACGCTCTGGCTCCATCGTCATAACGTCTGGCTAGTTCTGCTGCTTCGGAAAAGGCCCAGGCCAGGTACTTGTTGCCGTTTTTCTTATTCCCCTTGCCCTTGGCTTTGCCGTTGCTCGTCCATTTGCTTGAAACCTTGCGACAATAGGACACATAGTTGCCGACTTTGGCGAACCGACTGATCGGCCCGGTTTCCAGCTGAATGGTCAATCCCAGAATTTTCCCGACACCCGGCATGGTCAGCAAATTCCGATACGGCCCGGCGATCTTTAGCTTCTGCTCAATAATCCGCTCGATATCTTTGATTTTGCGGGTGAGAAAGTCGATGGTCTCCTTACTGACGCTCCCTGCCAAAGCCAAATCTTCGTTGCCGGCCAGCAGTGGGCTAATGCGATCCTCCCTGAGCGCCTTGACATCGTTGACATTCACTCTGGCCCCACAGTTTCTGGTGATGATGTGCTGCAGGCTGATGATCAGCGATGTTCTCAACCGAACCAGATGACCCCGCTTACGGAGAAGATCCCTGACAGGTCGTTCCTCTTTGGGATAGATATACCCCTCGGGCAGGATATTCAGCCGCAACATCTCGGCTAGCCAGAAAGCGTCATGAACATCATCCGCATGTTTCAAGCCAGAGTATTTCTGGATAGCAGAGGGATTGGCCAAATGCACCTTGTAGCCATGTTCAAGCAGAAGGTCTGCCATCCAGTACCAGTTGTAGGTTGATTCGACCACCACCCCGGCGAGGTCATCCTGATGGGGGGAGAGAGCATCGAGAATCAGCTGAGGTTCGTTGAACATCTTCTTTTTGGCGATGCGCTTTCCTGTTTCGTCAATGACGCCAAGATACGAATTGTTTGAATGCAGGTCGAACGCCGAGTACAATTTCATAGGGCACCTCCTGGTCTGGGGTTTTGGATTCTCCCAAAGCATACCAAGGTGTGGAAATGCTAACCTAAAATTGACCAGCAAACAGGGGTTGTGCTAACCGAATATT
>CBFDBW010000583.1:0-1779 GCA_965603145.1 uncultured Syntrophobacterales bacterium | reverse complement strand
CTGCAGCCGCTTCCGCTCACTCACATCCACAATGATGCCATCCACCGCCTGCACCTTCCCCTGCTGGTCAATCAAAGGTATCGCATGATTGAGCAGAAATACTTCCAGACCACTGTTGTGGATGCCACGGTACTCCACCAGGAACTCTTTACCTTCTCCGAGACAGGCCCTCAGTTGTTTGGCAATCTTCTGCTGATCCTCCGGATGTGCAATTCTGGTCCAGAATTGCCTGTCTGCTATTACCTCTGTGGGTGTGTATCCGAGGATTTCCTCAACAACCCTGTTAACATAAACGGTAGTTCCATCTGGTTCAATACGATAGACAACCAGAGGGGCATTTTCCACCAGCGCCTCATATTTCTCCTTCTCTTCCACGAGCTCTTGTGTTCTCGCCTCTACTCTCTCTTCCAAGGTAATGCAGTATTCTTGAATCTCTTGCCTTGCCCTGTTGAGGGATTCGAGCATGTCATTGAGAGAACCGGCCAGGGTGCCGATCTCATCCCGCACTGGCACAGAAATTCCCCGGACCCGTTCGCCCGCAGCTATCTCTCGCGCCGCCGCAACGATGTCACGTACAGGGCGAAGAAAGACCGTCACCACCCAAACAATAACAATGGACGAGAACAGCAGGGCTGCCAACATAACAGCAAACATCTCGATTCTGTTTTCGGCCAACTCGGCAAGAGTGGCAGATCTGTCAACGCTGATCTCCACCACCCCGATACTCTTCCCGTAAAAATCCTTCAATGGCCCCAGGAAAAGAGCCAGGCCAGTAGCAGCGGGCGGGCTAATCAATATTTCTGGATTCTGAGTTCGAAACACCCTGCCGCAGATCTCGTCACTCGATATTTGTAAGCTAGCCGAGGAGGCCGTTAGTGTATAAAAGCCATCAGTCCCGTGGATTGGAATGAGGAGGGCAAGATCCATGTCGTATCGACGCTTGAGGGAATCCAGAAAAGGACGC
Source organism: uncultured Syntrophobacterales bacterium (assembly GCA_965603145.1). Taxonomy (GTDB): domain Bacteria; phylum Desulfobacterota; class Syntrophobacteria; order BM002; family BM002; genus BM002. The sequence continues at coordinate 815 of CBFDBW010000583.1, read as the reverse complement.
TCTACCGAGTACCCGATCTCAAAGGTTCCGATAAATTCATCTTGATAAAAGACTGGCACCACGCCCCTAACCCCGAATCCGGTGGTACCTCGTTCCAATCCAGCAATTCCTTGGCCTGTCTCCTCAACCTTAGTAATTGTGTGACGAAAGGATGCCATGGCCTCGCCGGCTTGATAGATCCGATGAAGTCGCAGAAAAGACGTGGCTGGTTTAGTGTGGAAGTGAAATTTTTTTACATCAAACTTATCTTTCAAAACCTCGTAAGAGGGTAGCAATAAATCAATGAGTGCTCTAGTATCTTTGCGGGCAAATGCCTCTTGCACTATCGGCGACTTGGCGACCTGGTAAGCCAGACTCAATGCCGAGTTTTCACGATCCTCCACCTGATCTGAGAAAGCTTGATAGTAGTCAGACAGTTTTTTCTTTTCTTGGTTCTCGATTATTTTTCTCTGGGTATTGAGGCCCAAAAGGATAAGGGTGGTGGTCCCTACGAAGGAGAGAAACAAAAAGGGGATGAGTAGTTTCCATTTCAGGCTGATGTCATGAATTTTTCTCAGATGCACTCACATGTCTCCTGCCGCCTGTTGTACAGCCCACCCAGCACTCTACAAGGTACCAATTTGTCCTGCTGCTATACATGGTGTTCCAAAGCTCATATGCTTAAAATCAGGTTTAGCCCGAATATTTCATGAATTGCTGTCGCGAGACCACGAAACTGGGAACCCGCTTGCGGGACTGAGCGGAGCGCAGCGAGCGCGAAGAAGATGGGCGTGCCACCGGGCAACCGTCCCGCGGTACCGCGGGATTGGTTCCGA
>CBFDBW010000582.1:0-1813 GCA_965603145.1 uncultured Syntrophobacterales bacterium | reverse complement strand
GCGTCCTCGGGTGTCGGACCCTGCGACGTACCGTTCAGGTACGCCTCGGAACCAATCCCGCGGTACCGCGGGACGAGTTGCCCGGTGGCACACCCATCTTCGTGGTCTCGCGACAGCAATTCATGAAATATCCGGGCTATGGTATTAGTTCTGAAGTGAAAGCGGGTTGCTGCATATGTCAAGATGGACATGGTTCGTAGTTCTATTTAGCCGGGTTACCCTGAATCTGGCTGTCCGGGTGACGTACCCTTTTCTGCCGGCAATCGCCAGAGGTTTGGGAATCTCTTTCGAGCAGGCAGGTCTCCTGGTGGCAGCACGGCATTGCGTCGGCCTGACCGGTGCATTATGGGGGCTCTTGGGTGAGCGAAAAGGATACGCTTGGGGCATGGTAATTGGGTTGTCTGCCCTCTTTCTCGGGAGTTTGACCGTATCCGTGTCTCGGACTTTTTCACTGGCGCTTGTTGGTTTTGTGCTCATCGGCCTATCAAAACCAGTCTACGATCCCAATGTACAGGCCTTTGCCAGTGGTCGCATTCCATACTCGAAGCGGGCGCGAACTCTGGGAATCCTGGAGTCATCCTGGGCGGGGAGTTGGCTAGTGGGCATTCCGCTCAGTGGCTTGCTCATAGCTCACTTTGGCTGGCACAGTCCCTTTGTGTTGATCTCTGGAGCCGCTTTGGTAGCAATAATTTGTACAAAGAGTCTTCAGGAAGTCGCACAGACAAACCCTAATAACAAAGAATCAGCAAGTCAGGTGGTCTCGAGCACCGGGGAAGAGGTCACCGTTCGAGCCAAGCCAGTCTTAATTCTGGTGGTTTCCCTCCTGATGGTTTTTGCCAATGAAAACATGGTGATCGTTTATGGAGCATGGCTGGAAAAGGAATTTAACCTCCAGGTACAGACATTGGGACTCTATTCGATCCTGGTGGGACTGGCTGAACTGGGCGGCGAGTTCACGGTAGTGTTCCTGGTTGATCGATTTGGCAAAAGACGAGCAATTTTTACAGGTCTCATTCTAACAGGGCTGAGTTATCTTGCCCTTCCATTTTGCCAGAGCTCACTAATTCTCGCCTTTTTGGGTCTTGTAGTCATGTTCTACCTTTTTGAGTTCACTATAGTATCGATTTTTCCTTACGTCTCCGAATTGGTTCCTTTGGAGCGAGGCAAATGGTTGGCATTCAACTTCAGTGCATTGGTGGTGGGTCGAATGGCAGGTGCACTTTTAGGGCCCTGGCTGTGGCAACGGAGCGCCGATCTTTACACTCAAGTAACCTTCTCACTACTTGCCCAGGCGCTGGCGGTAATCCTGCTGCTGTTCAGCGGAAAGCATGGGGGTGAGGCCCAGAAATAGTAAACAACCAAACGAGTTACAAAAAAAGGCAGAGTCAATGAAGACTCTGCCTTTACTAGTGGTATGTTATAGTCAACTGACTACTTTTTGGCCATTTTCTTTTTCTTACACCTTTTTGCCTTCTTGTCCTTTTTGATGATCTCCACCGCATACGTACCCTCGAGCGGGGTCCCATCATCCAAGCTACCGGCGAGATCGAGTTCAACTTTGTCATCGTCCACCAGCTCTCTGGCAAGGACCCCCTCCAGTGCTTCAACAATTTTCCTGTTTTTGAATTTGAATACTAGATCCACAAATCCGTCTTTTCCTCCCGCACAGTATCTTATATCCTTGTACTTCCAACGCTCCGGTTTCACACCGGCTAAAGTAACGGTCTCCGGGTCAACGGAGAAAAGATCTAGCTCTCCGTCGGAGCAGACCATGATTCTCATTGCCCCCTTCTTTTTCACATTCAATTTGCCA
>CBFDBW010000581.1:0-1817 GCA_965603145.1 uncultured Syntrophobacterales bacterium | reverse complement strand
TCAAAAAATTCAAGAAGAAGGGAAAGAAAACCAGGGAAAAAGCGAAGCCAAAAACCTTTATGCAGCCCCGGGGCGTCTGGGTGAGCGTCATCGTTGTCGGCATAGTCCTCTTTTTCCTGGTAATTTTCCCCAATACTGGGCTGTGGAAGGATGCACCGACCGACCTCGGCGGCGGGCTTTACATCGGATACACAAAGCCGCTGGCGCAGCAGTCACCTATTATAGACAACGGGTGGTACACCTCGACTCTATGGCTGAAAGACAACAGCCCTGAACCTTTTGGTGACCCCGATTTCTATTACGAGCTATACCCGCCCAGGGATGAGTTCGAATATCCCGAGACCGCCTACGGGGTGATGTCCTGGTGGGACTATGGCTACTTCATAATGCAGATTGCCCATCGCATACCCAATGCCAACCCTGGCCAAAGGGGGGCAGTCGAAGCTGGCCAGTTCTTCACAGCTCAGAATGAAACCTCTGCCAACATGTTAGCCGACGAGTTAGGTTCCAAATATGTCATGATTGACCAGGCCATGGCAACAGGGAAGTTCTACGCTATGGCCGACTGGGCTGGCAAGACCCAAACCAGCAGCGGGTGGCCTGGCAAGACCGACAATGAGTTTTACGAAGTCTATTACGTGCCCACGGAAGAGGGCGGGCAATCGCCAACGTTATTCTACCCCGCCTTTTACCAATCCATGGCAATCAGGCTCTACAACTTTGATGGCAAAGCCGTGACTCCCGCCACGAATTCGTCGATAGTCATATCTTATGAAGAGCAGGTAACGGGTGACGGACAGAAGTATAAGGCAATCACCAGCGGGCAATCCTTCTCCACTTATGAAGATGCCCAGGCTTATGTCACCAATCAGACGTCTGGCAACTACAGAATAGTGGGCACCAGCGCCTCCACTAGCCCCGTGCCGTTGGAGGCATTGGCCAACTATGAGCGCGTATACCCCGAGCCCGACGACACGACGAGCTCAACCGCCGTGAAGATCTTCAGGTACCTCGGCTCAGAGGAGTCCTGAGTAGAAACAGACTCGTCGTTGCCGGCGGAACCCCTCTCTGTGTCACTGCGAGCGAAGCGCGGCAATCTCAACGAACTCCACCGACCCTACGAACTCAACGAACTCAAGCAACTCAACAAACTTCCCCTTGTCATTCTGGGCATATATGCAAGAAATGTTGTTATTTGGGTCAAAGGCGGAAAGAGCATGAGGGAAGGCGGGATGATTCGTTTTGTAGAAACGGCTATTTTTTCTGGAGTTCAACAGCTCTTTTTCGTACGTGGGGCGACAAATTCAGTTGTTAAAGTACACACGATTCGTTTCGTCGGATTGCCCTTTATATTTGCGATCCGTGCGGGCTGGCGGACTGACGCACGGAGGCAATTTCCAAAAGACTCTCGACAACAGTTTTCAGTGCCATTCCGGTGCACGAGACTGAAGCCTCGCACTACGAGTGTCTTCCGCCCAAAGTGGGGGAGGTTATGAATCACGTAACTCCTTCTAACTCCCTCTTACCCCTTCGGTAAGCTCAGGGCAGGCTCTAAGAGGGAGAATTTGGTAACAGCCCCTGGCGGTCGGTTGGGTCCAACCTGTAATTTGCAGAATACCATTTTACGAGTAATCTGGAGGCTTCTCTGATTACGCGGCGGTTACCGGGGTTGTACTGAAGGGAAGACTGTGAGTTGATGTGTTGGGTCTACAGTCAGGTTTTGAGAAGCCTCACCTCCGGGATATGATTTGTCAAGGTAGCGCACGAGTTCCAAGCAGAGATTAGCATGAATTCTTCATTTGAACAAGGGGAAAATG
>CBFDBW010000580.1:0-1823 GCA_965603145.1 uncultured Syntrophobacterales bacterium | reverse complement strand
GTACGCCTCGGAACCAATCCCGCGGTACCGCGGGACGAGTTGCCAGGTGGCACGCCCATTTTTGTGGTCTCGCGACAGCAATTCATGAATTATCCAGGCTTGCCCGGCCAGGGGAGGCATGGTGGTGTATAATACTTGCTCGTTGTCTCTGGATGCGAAGCAGGTAGCGTTTTCTGCTCGCCCCGGGTTCCATAAGGTGGCAGCCTAGGGCCTCACAGGTCTTACTTGCCGGTGGGGCTATTTCTTTGTGGCCCCTGGTTGCTGTTTTTGGATTGAGGATACAGTAAGGGAGTTAGCCCGGATTTTGCATTAATCATGTCTTTACACCTCAAATGGAGTGAGAGGATGGAGAGACTGTTCGGATATCTGCTAGCTGTGGGATTGCTCCTCTTGCCAACACTAGCAATAGCTGTGGATTCTTCTGATGAGTACGCAGCTGTGGGTTCTTCTGATGAGTACGCAGTAGAGGATTCCTCTGATGAGTACGCTCCTAAAGAGATGTCAGTCATGGTCGGCTTCTTTGCCAAGCACGTTGACCAATCGGACGACCCCAATGAGAGTCTGCAAATGGTCGTCGTTTCATACGATAATTATGTTGTAGCTAGATATATTAACACCTGGGACGACACGACATACTTTGCTGGAAAGAGATTCGCCACCAACAGATATGCTTTTCACAGAAATCGCGATTTTTTTCTCCAGGGAAGTTTGTATGCTGGGGCTCTCTACGGGTATGGGAACAACGCGGATATAAACTTAAAAGGAATCGCACCTGGAGTATTTCCAACCATCGGCGTCGGCTATAAAACCACCTCATTGGAGATGGGATATATACCTACGCCATCTGGCGGTGTGTTTTTGAGTTTGTTTAAGTACTCGTTCTAATGGTATGTGGGTAGCCTGGATATTGTCCCAATCCGCCTAAGGCGGACCTCAGAAGGAACTTCAAATGAAAACTCGACTTGTTATTTTCTTGTTAGTACCTGTCATTCTTCTAACCCTCTGCCCCCATAGCTTTGCCCTGGTAGACTGGGATGTGAAGAAAACCCTGAAGATTGAGAAGACGCCTGTTGACGCAGCAGTTTCTCTCAACGGCAGATGGGTTTTCGTCCTCACCGCCCAAGGAAGTATCCTCATTTACTCGGGAGATGGGAGGCTGGAGGATGAGATCACGGTTGGCAACCATGTGGATGGCATTAAGGTTGGACCAGAGCAGGATATACTTCTTCTTACCAGCCGGAAGAACAAGACAGTTGAAATACTTGTTCTTGATTTTGTCCAAAACATCGATGTCTCAAATTCCCCTTTCAAGGGACCAGCTGATGCGGCTGTGACAATAGCTGTTTTCAGCGATTTTCAATGACCATACTGTGCGAGGCTTCAGCCTCTGCTCGAGCAGGTGTTCGAGAGATATTCCAAGGAAATGAAACTTGTCTTCAAAAACTTCCCTTTGAGAAACCACAAGTTCGCCTGGCCGGCCGCTATGGCTGCACTAGCTGCCAACAAACAGGGAAAGTTCTGGGAACTCCACGACCAGCTTTATGAAAATTACAATCGACTGAGTGACCAAAAGATTAGAGAAATCGCCCAGCAAGTGGGTTTGGACATGGAGAAGTTTGACAAAGACATGAAGGCTCCAGAACTAAAGGCGATAGTAGAGCGGGATTTTCAGGAGGGGGCCAGAATCGGGGTGCGGGGCATCCCCACCATTTTTGTCAACGGAAGGCAGTTGAAAAACCGCAGTTTCCAAGGATTCCAGGCTGCAATAGAGAAGGAATTGGCAAGAGAAAGTAAACCCTAACGCTGCAAACCCACACCGATGG
>CBFDBW010000579.1:0-1823 GCA_965603145.1 uncultured Syntrophobacterales bacterium | reverse complement strand
ACATTGACCGAATTTCCACTTGTGCTCATGCCCCAGGCCACATCACCTTCCATCCCCAGCGCCTTTATCTGTTTGCTGAAAACGTCGTCAAAAGTGTAATCGTTTCCCACGCTCGTGAGAATAGAGGTATCTGTGGTTAACGCCATGGCCGGCAGCGCTGGGCGTTCGATCATAAAGCGGTTAACAAATTCCGCCGCAATGTGCTGCGCGTCCGCAGCAGAACCACCATTCCCGAAAAGCATCAACTTGTTTTCATTGTTAAAGACGTCCACAATCATGGTGGCAGCTCGAACTAATAACTCCTGGTTGCGCTCCCAGCATTGCTGTTTTGCCTCTATACTTTCCTCGAAACTGCGATCAACAATAGTTTTCATATCCTCCATGGCTGCACCTGGGTTTCCTTTCGGAGCTTTCGCCCCTTCTATATCAGCAACCTATGCTTGTCAATCTAGCTGTACACCTCATAAGGCAAAGCCTATTCGGCGCGAGACGTGAGGTCGGGCGAGACGCGAAGTCGGGTGTGAAAGGGATCTGGTCCTTTTCTGCTCGTCTCGCCAGTCTCTCTCGTCTCGCGTTTTAATCGTACCTGCAATCTACAACGCACCGCACTACGATTCTCCAAACACTTTGGTATGGAGAGCCAAGTTATTCTCAATGTCCCGCGTCAACAATTCAAGCAGCAGCTGGTAAATCTCGCCGGGCCTGCCGGACCCGATGGCATGGCCGTCAAAAATCACCGCTGGCAGGATATCAAAGGTGGTTCCGAAAAGCAGAATCTCAGCACCACTGTAAGCCTCGTTCAATGTTATGTCCTCGAACACCACTTGTTCAAGCTTGCCGTTTGCAACCAGAGACTCGGCCAATTCTGCAACCCGGGTTACGGTGGTACCCTTGAGAATTCTGGCAAACCGGGGAAACTTGAGAGTACGGTCCGGCGTCACCAAGCCGATGTTTTCAGTGGATCCCTCACCCAGAAAGCCGTTCTCATCTATTGAAACAGTGTACTGCACCCCCGCATCCACCGCCTCCTTCTTCATGAGTACGTTGGGGAGGTAGTTACAACTCTTGATGGTGGCAAAGTAGGACTTTTTCACCGGGATGCTGCTGCTTTTTATAAAGACACCTTCTGTTGACTGCTCTTCCGGGTATACACTGGGATTACATGCAACGATATAGATCTGGGAGGACGGGCATTCATAAGGATTGGTGGTGAAGCCTCCCGGACCACGAGAGACGAACAGCCGAATCAGACAGTCCCGGGCTCCGGCTATGCGTATGGTCCCAATCACGAGATCGGTGATCTGCTCCAAGCTTGTTGGTAACGTCAGGTATACCGCCCGAGCCGATCGCTCCAAGCGTCCCAGATGAGCTGTGAGATTATAAATATTACCGTTGACGCACTTAAAGGCCTCGAAAATCCCATCCCCGCGGTGAACCATGTGATCGTCCACAGGGATGGTCATAAGAAAAGGGTCGGTGACCACGCCCCCCAGAACACTACTATACATGGCTAGATAGTTCTGATGATAGGGCTTGACCAAATCCTCTGCCAGACGCTGGCAGTCCTCCAAACCCAGATGGGGTAACGTCATAATCTACTCCTCTGACTTTTTTTCCACACTCTCCCAGCTATAAGACCTTTACCATAGAAAATCCCGCTCATTCCGTCAATCTTTCCTTGCCAGGAGATTCCTCAAAAATGGATGGTTGATGTTTACACATTGAAGCTATTGCCGAGTTGAGGTCTCATTTGGAAATGAAAATGTCATCCTGGTGTTTCTTCTGTCGTTCCAAGGCTCCGGCCTGGTCACTTCAAGCGCAGC
>CBFDBW010000578.1:0-1833 GCA_965603145.1 uncultured Syntrophobacterales bacterium | reverse complement strand
ATAATCGTGCTGGCTCAGCAAAAGGTGTATTCTTGTCAAATCGTCAATATCAATTCAACAACATATACTCAATCCCGAATCCGGCATTAAGTATCCAGTCTCTAGCATCAATTATCCAGTTCAAACTTTAAAGCGAAAAAAAATAACATCGCCATCTTGGACCATATAGTCCTTCCCTTCAAGGCGAACAAGTCCTTGTTGTTGAGCTGCGGCATAGCTTCCGGCATCTTCCAAATCATCGAACTGGACAACCTCGGCGCGAATGAAGCCTCGTTCCATATCCGAATGCACAACACCAGCAGCTTTAAATGCAGGGGAGTCCTGTTTGATGGTCCAGGCCCGCGCCTCCTGTTCGTTTGTGGTAAAAAAGGAGATCAAGCCAAGAAGCTGCGAGGAAGCCTGAATCACCTGATCTCTGGCCAGCGTCTCCAGCCCCAGTTCAACCATAAACTCTCTGGCCTCATCCGGAGCCAACTGGGCCAGTTCCATCTCCAGCTTGCCGACGATCCCCAGATGAGACGCCAGGATCCCGTCCACAATCTCTTGAGGCAGCGGCGGAACATTCTCCTCTGGTTGGTTTACAAGAATTAGCAAAGGTTTAGCCGAAAGGAAACTGAAGCCGCGCAGAAGGGAAATATCAGAGATCCCCGGCTGAGAACGTAAGGGGCGACTCGCCTCGAGGATCTCCTGGCATTCCTGCAATAAGCGCACTTCTTCTGGATTCTCCTTTTTCCCCCGCTGTCTCTCAGCACCGATTCGCTCGAGCCGCTTCTCCACCACCAGTAGATCAGCCAGAATAAGTTCCGTCTCCACCCGCGAAATATCTCCTAGAGGCTCCGCTGCTCCATGCATGGGATGCTGAAAATTACGTACAACGTGCACCAGGGCGTCCACCGGTCTGATGTGATTCAGAAAGGATTCTCCCAACTCCTGACCTTTTTGAGCGGAGCCGGTCAAACCACCCACATCCACATAGTCCACCGTGGCTTCTGTAACCTTCTTGGAGTTGTAAAGCTGGGCGAGAAAGGCAAGTCGTGGCTCCGGCACTTTAACCACTGCTAGGTTGGGACCCCGCACTGGAGTGGAAAAATCCGCAACCTGAGCAGTACTGCTGGTGAGCGCGTTAAAGACAGTGGTTTTGCCGCAACCCGGCAGCCCGATGATACCTAGTCGCATGACCCTGCTGTGGAGCGGCGCTTACAAGGGGTGAGAGCGATACCCACCTGCATCTCTCAGGAATGTGCGAGTCGCCATGGAGCGATCCAATGACTCCCCAGATTACCCCGAGAGTGACCGCTGTGTTTAGTCATTTTGGTAGTCGAAAACTCTTTGCTGAACATCTGTATTTATGCTATGGACTTTACAATAGAGGACCACTAGTGTCAATCAAATCAGGAACTCGCATAGCGCCTGGCGCAGAGCGAGTTCTTTAAGGTTTTGTACTCCACGGACAACTGATCCGCCTTAGGCGGAACAACGGACTGCAGACAACGGAGTTGGATACCATGACCTTGCAGCAAATGGTGAACGCTATCAAGGACCGTCCCGATTTCGCAAAGGTGGGCATGATTGCCTGTCACAATGGTGTGGTCAGGGCTACCTCTAGGGATGGCCGGGATGTCAAAGGGTTGAGTGTTGAGGTCGACCGGGACGCTCTCCAGAATATTGTCCAGGAAATGCAGCAGCGGTCTGGGATTGTCGAAGTGGCCGTTCATCTGTTCGAGGGCTACCGGCGAATCGGCGATGATGTGATGCTGGTTGCTGTGGCAGGTGACATCCGCGAACACGTCTTTCCAGTGCTGGAGGAGACGGTGGAGAGGTTGAAGAAGGAAG
>CBFDBW010000577.1:0-1842 GCA_965603145.1 uncultured Syntrophobacterales bacterium | reverse complement strand
AATTTCTTCGAGACCTTACACTGGGCCACTATTACCCCACGAGCTCTCCCATCCATACACTTGATCCCAGGGTAAAGCTCATAGGTTTGTGCTTGGCTGGTTTTACGCTTTTTGCCCTCGATAATCTGTTGGTCCTAGCCCTTTTTTTTCTCGGCTCTCTTTGGCTGATCCACCTGGCCCACCTGCCTCTAACCACCGTCCTTAGGGGGTTGCGACCGTTCGCCTGGCTTTTCGTATTGACTGCCTGCTTACAATTGTTTTTTACCGCTGGCCGACCGCTTTTCCCTTTTGACTTGGGGCCCCTGAATATTACCTGGGAAGGACTCCATCAAGCAGTCCGCATTGGCGGTCAACTTTCTCTGTTCATCCTGTTCTCCTCTATCCTAACCCTGACCACCTCACCTCTGGAACTGCTTCGGGCTCTGGAGAAGTTTGGCAGTCCTCTTGCCCGAGTCCGCATTCCAGTTGCAGAATTATGCCTGGCAATGCTCCTCTGCATCCGCTTTCTCCCTATTCTGGGCCAGGAGGCAGAAAGGATTGTTGAATCCCAGATGGCACGCGGCATCGATCTTAGCTCTGGAACCTGGCGTAACCGTTTAGAAAAATTCCATAGTATTTTTTTCCCTCTTCTCTATAATGTCCTGTGGCGCGCTGATGAACTGGCCACTGCCATGGCCGTCCGTGGCTATGGGCAGATTACTGAGAAACAGACTTTGAAGCAGATGCGTTTATCCAGGGTAGACTGTTTGAGTCTGGCAGTAGTTGTGACCTGGTGTATCGCCCTCTTTTGGCTTTTCCGTGGTTGAGGTTTAAATTGCGAATTATCGCCGGTGAGCATCGAGGCCTGCGGCTGACAACCCCAAAGGGTAAAAGCATGCGACCTACAGCCGAGCGAGTTCGAGAGGCCATCTTTAATATTATCGCTCTTGATTTGACTGGGCTCTGGGTTCTGGATCTCTTTGCTGGCACAGGCGCCATGGGTCTCGAGGCACTCAGTCGCGGTGCCGGTTATGTGGTCATGGTGGATCAACACCCCGGAGCCGTAAAGTTGATTAACCGCAACTTGGCCGCTTGCGGTAATCCCCAGCACGCCAAACTTTTCAGACTGGACCTGCGCCGTGGCCTCAAGGGACTGATGCGACGTGGCTACCGTTTCGATTTGGTGTTCTTGGATCCACCTTACGGGCGGGGATGGAGCCAGCGCTGCCTGGAGCAACTCGGCAAAGGCACGCTCCTTAATGCCACTGCTACCGTGGTTAGCGAGCATGCCACTGAGGAGAATCTCACTTCAACTTACGGCTGTCTCCAGCGCCAGAACATGCGGAGCTATGGGAGTACGGCAGTGAGTTTTTACCTAAGGGGAGAATAGATAATCATGAAAGATAAGAGAATCACGGTCTATGCCGGATCTTTTGACCCTATCACCAACGGACATCTGGATTTGCTGGACCGAGCCCTAAAGATCTTCGACAACATCATCATCGCGGTTGCTGAGAATCCAGCAAAACAGCCCCTCTTTACTCTTGAAGAACGTCTTGACCTCATCCGCGCTAGTCTGAAAAATCACCAAAAGCCCGATCGTATTAGGGTAGACAGCTTCAAGGGACTGCTAGTGGACTACGTTGAGCGGTGTGGCGCTATGGCCATTCTCAGAGGATTGCGGGCCGTAAGCGACTTTGAGTATGAGTTTCAAATGGCCCTTATGAATCGAAAGCTAAGCCGTACGCCGGAAACCCTGTACCTGATGACAGGAGCTCGTTGGATCTACATCTCATCTAGAATAATCAAGGAGGTAGTTCAGGCGGGGGGCAGGGTGACCGGCCTGGTGCCAGAGGCGGTAGA
>CBFDBW010000576.1:0-1847 GCA_965603145.1 uncultured Syntrophobacterales bacterium | reverse complement strand
ACTCGCCAGCGTGTGCCATCAGGTTTATCTTCCACACTGATGGACATCGCCGACAGTTGATCCCGTATCTCATCTGCTCGAGCCCAGTCTTTCTCCTTACGAGCCTGGGCTCTGTCAGCGATCAGTCTCTCAACCTCTTCCTCGCCGACACCCAGGGCTGCCAGCCACAGCCGTCGATGCTCCCGGAAAAAATCTTCAGGGGACTGCTGCAAAAGTCCCAGAACTGTCGCGCACTCACGCAACCGGCAAACCCCCTGGGCAAGCAATTCTTTCTCTTCCGGCTTGGGCTTTGCCCTCAGACCATCCTGAAACCTGTTGAGAGCCCGACTCAGATCAAACAAGTGCCCTAAAGCTGCTGCAGTGTTGAAATCATCGTTCATTTCATCCTGAAATCGTTGCGAGAGAGTCTCAATCTTATCCCGCAGACCACTGAATTCAGTGTCCTCACTCTTTGGTAAGGAACCTTTGGCGGGAAGATCTCCCACCAACTCCTCCACTTGTTCAATGGTATGATACAGCCTTTCAAGACCCCGCTCCGCCTCTGCCATACTCTCGGGGGAGAACTCAACAGGACTCCGGTAATGGCTCGAGAGGATAAACAAGCGTAAAACCTCGGGCTGGTGTTTCTCGAGCACCTGGCGAATGGTGAAGAAGTTGCCCAGAGACTTGGACATTTTCTCCTGATTTATGTTGACGAAACCATTGTGCACCCAGTACTTGGCGAAGTTGGTCCCGTATGCGGCCTCCGATTGGGCGATCTCGTTTTCATGGTGAGGAAAAATCAGGTCTTTGCCACCACCGTGAATATCAAAAGTGCTTCCAAGATATTTGCTGCTCATAGCCGAGCATTCAATGTGCCAGCCCGGCCTTCCCTCCCCCCACGGGCTGGGCCATGCGGGCTCTCCCGGTTTACTGGCCTTCCACAAGGCAAAATCCATTGGGTTTTTCTTATTCGCCTCGACAGCCACCCTTGCACCGGCAATCATTTCATCCAGCTTGCGTTTGGAGAGCTTCCCATATCCATGAAATTTCTCCACCGCAAAGTAAACATCACCGTTAACCTGGTAACCGTAGCCTTTTTCTATTAAGGTCTCAATGAGCTGGATCATTTCTGAGATGAACTGGGTTGCCCGCGGTTCATACGTAGGCCTGGCCACACCCAATCGATCCATGTCTTCATAGAAAGCCTCGATGTAGCGTTCCGCAATGATCTGCGAGTCAGCGCCCTCCTCCTGGGCTCGCTTGATAATTTTGTCGTCAACGTCGGTGAAATTTCGCACGCAAACCACATCAAAACCCCGGTATTCGAGATAGCGGTAAATCATATCGAAGACAATGGCTGATCGGCCGTGACCTACGTGGCAGAGGTCATATGCGGTAATCCCGCACACGTACATGTGAACCTTACCAGGTTGCAGAGGTTCAAAAAGCTCTTTCTGGCTTGTCAAGGTATTGTAAATCCGAATATCCATACTTTCAAATCCCCTTGTCCCTTCCTTTCAGCTTTCGTGCTAAGAGACCATATGGTCGATTCGTTAATTCGTTGATTAGTCAAATAGTTAAATCGTTCAAGCCGTAGAAGTCGCTAAAGTAGTTAAAACCTTTCAAATCTCAAGATCGCGGCTGCCTGCCCGCCATCGCTCTCGCTCAGGCGAGGCGGGCGGGAAAGCCGCTCCCACAGAGGAATCTCTGCTTTCTGTTTTTTTTAAATCCGCAATCTGCAATCCAAAATCTACAATCTGCCCTATGCCCTATGCCCTATGCCCTATGCTCCATGCTATTTATTGTCCCGTTCTCTTTCCTTGAGAGCAGCTACGGCGTAGGCGGCAATTCCCTCGCCTCTGCCG
>CBFDBW010000575.1:0-1849 GCA_965603145.1 uncultured Syntrophobacterales bacterium | reverse complement strand
CCGACACCGGCGAAAATGGTAATGGTGATGGCCAGCAGGGTGGCCTGTAACCCAGCAGTGGGGTAGAGATAGTGGACGCAGCCGTAAAGAGGGCCCGCTAACCCTATTAGTATTGCCCCAATAGCAAAGGCGAGAACCCCCATGCCACCGACATTGATGCCGGCCAAAGCGGCTGCTTCTCTGTCTTGGATGGTGGCTCGCAGGGCTTTGCCCAGGTAGGTGTGACGCATGAGCAAGTAGAGGAGGCCAATCACCAGCAGTGAAAGAGCAAGAAGGGTGAGTTGGCCGTAGCTCAGGTAGAGTGTATTGAAGTGGAGTCCTTGGTTAAAAGTGGGGACTCGAATGAGGCGATAGTCGCCGGAGAAGAAAAAAAGCATCCCATTCTGAAGCAAAATGGCTACTCCGAAGCTCATGACAATGGAGTTCAACTCCAGTGGTTCTCTGAGCCTGGAAAATAACCGCTGTAGAATTAAACAAACCACCAGCGCTACGAGGACTGCGGCGGGAAAAGTAAAAAGAAGGGAGACTCCAGAAGTCTTCCAGAGCCAGTAGGCTACATAGCCGGCAAGAACAAGCAGTTCACCATGAGCCAGGTTAAAGGTGTGGGTGACCCCAAATATCAGAGCAAAGCCCAGGGCAACCAGGGTGTAGAAAGAGCCCAGGGTGATCCCAGATACAACAACAGTGGTCCACATGAGCGCTACTTTCGTTGACCCCATGTAGGCATGGGATAGATGGCGGAAGCAGTGGTGCGTTCTGGGGGATAGACAACTTCAAATTTTCCCTTCTGGATTTGAACAACCAGGTGCTGGTAGTGGCGTGGATCCCCATGTTTATCGAAGGCAACCCGCTCCATGGGCAAAACAAGATCGAGCTCTGCCAGGGACTGGCGGATATTTGGCCCGGTAAGTGGTTTTTTCTGGTGCAAGACATTCTGCATAGCTGTAAGCACGGCCCGGGTGGAGGTGTAGCCGTGCATGTTGGTGGTATTGGGTTCCCGGTGAAACATGCTCCGGAACCTCTTCACAAAGTCCTTTGAGGCTGCCTCAGTACCTGGGTTGGTGATGCCAGGATTCCAGGCGCAGGTGCTGTAGAGATACTCGGCATCATCGCCCATCTCGCCAATAAAGCTCTCGTAGGCAATGCCAAAGGGGCCGATATAGGCTTTGGGATTTACCCTATTCTCTTTGAGTTGGCGTAGCAGGAGAAGATGATCCGCGAAGAAGCCGCCAGAGATGATAACCTCTATGTTCATGTTGGCCAGCTTGCCAATGAGAGGGGTGAAATCCGGAGTGCCAGGTCGGAACTTTTCCATCAGCATAACAGCAATACCGCGAGACTGCAGGCAATTCCTCAGATCACGGGCGAACTCGGTGGAACCTGGTGTGGCAGCATGGAGAATGGCCAAGCGCTGAGGGTGCACATGGTCAGATAAGATGGAGCAAATAGGTTCTACAAAACCTTGGAGCCTGGCGACCCTGAAAAAGTAGGGATTGCCACGTTGGGTAAGTTCCTTCTGCAGACTCGCACTGGCAACATAAGGTACTTGATACTTCTTAGCAACTTCGCTGATGGGCCCCACCAGGGAATCGACATAGCCGCCAGTGAGGGCGACTACCTTTTTCCAACCACACAGTTCTTCGGCCCGTGAGATGGCAACATCTGGCTGGCTCTGATCATCACGAGAGATGACCTCCACCTGCCGGCCGTCAAGACCTCCGGTCTCATTCACTTCAGCCACCGCCACTTCCACCCCTTGATGGATCTCCACGCCCTGTTTGGCGAGCCTGCCGGAGAGGGGATTGATTTCACCGATCTTGATGGTGGCGACCACCGCAAAAGTAGAATA
>CBFDBW010000574.1:0-1861 GCA_965603145.1 uncultured Syntrophobacterales bacterium | reverse complement strand
TTCCCTGAATGAGTTTTTGGCGAAAAAGAGTAAAAGAGGTGTATTGATTTTTGACGAGTTCCAGGAAATTTACTTACTGGATGCTAATCTGGAAGCTGAATTCCGCACTATCATCCAAACCCTGACCAGCCTTTCTTTCGCATTTTTGGGTAGCAAGGCAGACATCATTACGAGTATGTTCTCGGATCGAAGTCGGCCATTCTATCTGGCTGCCAAGCTTTTCGAGTTGGGACCCATTGAAGAGGGCGATCTTGTTCCATTTATCAAGGGTCGCTTTGCTACTTGCGGAGTCGAGATTTCTGACAGCTTTGCCTCCAAGATCGTTGCGACCACAGAAGGTCACCCAGATTACACCCAGCGTCTGTGCAGTCATATCTTCGATCTGGCAAGTGGAAAACAACTCTCTCTCGATGAGACTCTGATAGATGAGGCGGCCCAGATAATGATTAGGTCATGTGGCAACATTTTTGTCGCTCTGTGGGAGAGTTTTACTCTGCGCCAACAACAGGTACTTTCTATCCTGGCAGAACACGGTCCTCAGAGGCGGGTTTCCTCAATATTGCTGGCACCCTATGATATGGCAGCCACCTCTTATAATACGGCTCTGAGAGAAATGGTAAAAAGGAGTGTCGTCACTAAGGACTCGGAAGGTTTTTATCACATTGCGGATGGCTTTTTTTCTAGATGGATAGCCGGCGAGAGGGAGGTATGGTTCTAGCCTGGCCGCTTAACCTTGCCCTGGACCATCTCGAGCACACTCTCCAAGGCCTCTCCGATTTTCTGACTGTTCGGACCTCCACCTTGGGCCATATCGGCTCTACCCCCACCTTTGCCTCCCACCTTGGCGGACAGCTCCTTAATAATCTGTCCGGCATGGAAGCGATCGGTGAGGTCATCGGTCACACCGCAAATGAGCATGGCCTTGCCATCCTCAGCCACACCACCCAGCACTATCACCCCTGTTTTGATCTGATCTTTGAGATTGTCCAGCATAACCCGTAAATCCTTGGGGCTGTCTGCATTCACTTGCTGAGAGAGCACTTTAACTCCATCTACCTCACGGATATCTTGGCCGGAGGGACCAAACTGTCGGCTCATGGCCTGGGCTTTGACCCGGTCCACTTCCTTTTCCAGTTCCTTTTGCTGTTCCAGTAGCTTTTGTATGCGCTTGGCCAGATCGTGTGGAGGTGTCTTCAGGAGCGCAGCGGTCTCCTTCAAGTTCCTTTCCTGGTTCTGGATATACTCAAGGGCTCCAGTCCCGGTGAGGGCCTCAATGCGGCGGATACCAGCAGCCACCGAGCTCTCCCCGGTAATCTTGAAAGGACCGATGTCACCGGTGTGATGGCTGTGGGTGCCCCCACAGAGCTCCTTGGAATAATCGCCAGTGGAGACCATGCGCACCTGATCCCCGTACTTCTCGTCAAAGAGAGCCATAGCTCCCTGAGCAATCGCCGCTTCCATGTCGGTGGTCTGGGCAGTGACATCTTCGTTCTCGAGTATTCTTTCGGTGACCATCTGTTCAATCGTGGCAAGTTGCTCGTATGTAAGGGCCTCGCCATGAGAGAAGTCAAAGCGAAAATATTCCGGTCCCACGTATGAACCTTGTTGTTTGACATGATCGCCCAACAAACCCCTGAGCACATGGTGCAGTATGTGGGTTGCCGTATGGTTTCTTTCAGTGGCCTTACGTTTTTCCCTGTCCACAGCAAGGGTTACCTCTGCTCCGACCGTTACTGTACCCTCCAACACTTCAGAAACATGCACGATAAGGTCGCCCGGCGTCCTTTGTGTGGTTTCGACTTCCATGGTGAATCCCATGCCGCTCATGCGTCCAGTGTCCCCCACCTGGCCGCCGGCTTCG
>CBFDBW010000573.1:0-1875 GCA_965603145.1 uncultured Syntrophobacterales bacterium | reverse complement strand
TGTTTGCGCAGTCCAGTATTAAGACCGATACGCAGATATTCCATTGGGGTGATAAATGGAGCCAAAATATTGTGGCCGTAACGATCACAACCCATATGCACACACTTGGCATGGAGAGCATGATTTTGACCGTACGCAGTCCCACTCAATGAAGTGTAAGACTTAAATACTTTGCAGTTGTTACAGCCAGCAACCTTGATAAAGTACGGTATCTCCTTGGCCTCGACGGTTTTAGTCATCGCAACCCCCAGCCCGGAAGGATTATCATATCCGCGGTCGGAGTCACGCCTGGGCGTGATGAAATATCCGGGCTAACCCATGATCTTTTTAGCTGTTTCTTCGGCCAATTTCATCATGTCCTCACGGCTCTCCACGTCGCCCTTGTTAAATACGCCACAGGCACGAATCTGATAACTGTCGCTGAATCCATACCATTTGAAAATTGAGTCGTACCTGGGAAATACGTCTGCAAATAGACTCTCGTCAGGGTGCCCCTGAGCCTCGATGAACACCAGTTTCTTGCCCGGGGAGAGTCTGCATGGGCTAGGGTTGGTGGGGTAGTCGGGTACCAGGTATGAGAAGGTTCGGTCAATGAAAGCTTTGAGTTGACTGGAGATCTCGGCGAAATAGATGGGCGTGGCCAACACTAAAACCTCGGCATCGCGGATCGCGTCCAAGACCTCCGCCAGGTCGTCCTTGAGCACGCATTTTTCCAGTTTGGTTTTGCAGGTCATACACGCCTGACAGCCGCGGTATTTCAGCTTATTTAAAGCAAAGGTCGCAACTTCAGCGCCCAATCCCTCGGCAGTCTCGCAGAATCTCGCGGCCATGGCTATACTGTTCCCTTTGGGTCTTGGACTTCCCAGCAGACAAACCATCTTCATGCTCACTCCTCCTTTCACCATTCTGTTCGCTTCAATCACCAATCCGCAATCTCAAATCTACAATCTGCAATCTCCACTGTCTCTCCTCTCTTCTGATCAACATTGCCTCGGTATGACGCCGGTCAGTTCATAATTTACTTTCCACCGACTCTACTTTGCTCACGATTCGCTCGGAGCCAATCTTCCTGTAGTCACCTGTGATGCCCATATACACCCTGCTGCAGTCTTGCTTCAACTCCTCAAAGCAGCGAGTCACCACATCCATGACCTCGTCCCATTCTCCCTCGATGCTGGTGCCCATTGGGCCAAGCTTGTAGGGCAATCCGCTGTCTTTGATAATTTCCACCGCCCTTGCCACATATTGGCTTACACTTTCTCCCTTATCCAGGGGGAAGATGGAAAAATTGATGAGTAGACTCATAAGACCCTCTCTTTTTACTTTTTTCCATGAAAGTCATGTATATGGAATTCCACTTCAGCCCTTACCTTACCCCAAAAAAACATCCTCTCCCTTGTCGAAGATCCCACCCTTGTGGCTGGGAGGGGAAAGGATATTTTGAGTAGAAGTTTTTTAGAATGAAAATGCTACAGCTCGCCCTGTTGAATAGGGTTCCCTTCGGGAAATTCAACAGGGCGAGCGCATTCCCCGGAGTCCGCCTCCGGCGGACTGCGGGGAGCTTCAATAGACCCTTTAACGACCACCTACGAGAGTCTGGAAGACCCAGCCATAGGCACCATCCTCGCTGGTCACCCGCACCCACTTGTCCTTATATGAATAGCCAATGAGCGGAGTTCCTTTCTCCAAGGTGGTGATGACCTTACTCTCGAGATCGGGTTGATCCCTGAGATTACTAGTTCTCAGCACTTGGAGCGGCAGCGGCAGGGAAAAAAACATCTCTCCCTTAATGGGTGGTAAACGCTTAATGGGTGCCACCTTTTCTCGGCCCGTAAGCTGTATCTGGCCGGCCCTGATGTGACCCTTGGCCTGATT
>CBFDBW010000572.1:0-1877 GCA_965603145.1 uncultured Syntrophobacterales bacterium | reverse complement strand
CAAGGCTGCTGAGTTCTTGCTCGATTTCTGGAGTGTGGCGGTGCTCCCCAACTTTATAGGCCTTGAATCCCTCATTGGTTTCACAAAAGTGAGTGGTGAGGGTAGGCGCCCTCCCAGCACCGCTCACGCCTGATTTACAATCAGCTATCAGGCTGTCCGAGTCTAGAATTTCAGCGGCCAACAGTGGCGCAGCCGTTAATATAACGCCGGTGGGATAGCAGCCTGGATTGCCAACCAGACGGGCAGATCGGATTTGATCGCCGTGAAGTTCTGGTAGACCATATACGGCCGCGTCCAGGAGGTCTTTGGCTGTATGTTTCTGATACCACTGTTCGTAAACTGCTGCATCTCGGAAACGAAAATCGGCACTCAGGTCCACCACCCGCTTGCCGGCCCGCACCAATGGAGCTACCACCTCCATGGCCGTCTTATGCGGTAAGGCAACAAACAGGCAGTCGGCTCGTGCCACCAGGCTCTCGAGATCCAATGGTTCGCATACCAGAGAACTCACCCCTCTCAGTGCTGGAAACACCTCATCGATTCGCTGTCCTGCATAGGACTGAGAGGTAATGGCAACCAGTTCTACTTTAGGGTGTTGCTGAAGGAGAGCAACAAGCTCAAAGCCAGTGTACCCCGTGCTCCCAATCACCGCCACACGTACTTTCACAGCTACCCCCTATCCCGGATATTTCACGATTCGCCTGCTGCGACATCGACTTGTGAAAAATCCGGGCGATGTGTTGACAATCTCCCCGTTGGGTACGGTTCCAAGTCTATACGGCTATGAGTTCGACCATGGGGGAGTACTCCAGCATGCCATCTGGTGTTGGACTCCGACCAGATCGAAAGCAAAGATTCTGAGATTGGGCTCAGAGCGTGGTTCCGAATACTAAAAAAAAAGGAGGGCCGAGCCCTCCTCTTAAATTCCAAAGAATACAAGCCTATCGTTTAGAGTATTGGAATCTTTTTCTGGCGCCCGGCTGGCCGTATTTTTTCCGTTCTTTAACTCGCGAATCGCGCGTGAGGAAGCCTGACTTCTTGAGGAGGGGGCGAAAATCAGGATTAACTGCTAGAAGTGCCCTGGAAATGCCATGTTTGATCGCGCCTGCCTGACCCGAGATGCCACCACCTCGTACATTCACATAAATATCATATTTTCCTAGAGTCTCTGTCAATTCCAGAGGCTGGCGGATAATCATTTTAGCGGTTTCCCGTTTGAGATAGTCATCAATGGACCGTTTGTTTATCGTTACGTTACCCTCGCCAGGCTTCAGCCAGACCCGGGCTACGGATGTCTTTCTCCTGCCAGTTGCGTAATAGCGTTCTTCGCTCATGAACTAACTCCTGTTCTCAGTACGGTAACTCCAGTGGCTGTGGCTGTTGGGCTTCATGGGGATGATCGGGCCCGGCATAAACTTTGAGCTTTTTGTAAAGCTTCCGGCCCAGACGATTCTTGGGCAACATACCCCACACTGCAAAGCGCACCAGATCTTCGGGCCTCTTTTCTCTCAGTTTCCGGGCGGTAATTGACTTGAGGCCACCCATGTAACCCGTATGGCGATGGTATGTCTTTTGCTGCCACTTCCTACCAGTCAATCGAACCTTCTCAGCATTGATAACGATAATGAAATCCCCGGTATCGGCATGAGGGGTAAAGGTCGGCTGGTGTTTTCCTCGCAGTCTGCTTGCTACTTGACTGGCCAGTCGGCCGAGTGTTAAATCGGTGGCATCCACCAGATACCAGCAGCGATTTTCGGGAACGGTCTTGGCACTCACTGTTTTCATGGTTCTGCTCCAGAAAGGATAAGTCACAAACGTGGCATATAACCATGGCGGATCCTACTTGTCAAGGAAAACCATCACGAATGGAGGAAAAA
>CBFDBW010000571.1:0-1882 GCA_965603145.1 uncultured Syntrophobacterales bacterium | reverse complement strand
AGATGTAAGCTGCCTGACTTCTCCACCTTCTGTGGGAACGATACAGATGCTCATTCCTTTCGAGGGCTCACCATATCGAACAAAAGCTATCGAGTTTCCGTCAGGAGACCAACAGGGAAAACGGTCCTGACCAGGACTCTTAGTGAGCTTTTTAGGTTCGCCTCCTTCGATAGGAATTGTATAAATGTCCACCTCATATCGCCTCTTTTCCCCTTCAAGAACCTCTTTTGCCCCAGAAAATGTTATCTTTTTCCCATCCGGAGAAACTGCATTTCCTGCTCCTGGTAAAGCTACGAAAATCTTGGAATCCGTGTCGAGGGGGACTGTAGAAATTTCACCTCCTTCAGACGGAACGGAAGCAATGTTACCACCATTCCATCTGAAGTATATTCTCTCGCCGTCGGGCGACCATCTGGGATGGAAGGTATAGCCTTGGGGAGTTACTTGAGTTGCGTTGCCACCAGAGGCAGGGACGGTGTAAATCGCCTGGTGCTCAGGATTTGACAAAAGGACTCCAATTTCGTTGTCCGGCGTCCATCCCGCCAGATGCCGCCATGTTTCCAAAGGAAGCTCAATCTGTGTGGGAGTAGCTGCGGGCTTGCCAGATTCAGGGACTGGGACTATGCAGATCTCTTTACTCATGTCATCCCCACCGGTCTTTCGAGTGAACGCAATCCTTTTCCCATCTGGTGACCATACGGGCCCAGTTGCTCTGCCTGGCAGATTGCTAACCTGGATAGGTTCACCGCCAGTTGCGGGGATTACCCATATATCGCTTTTGGACGAGCCTTTTTTCTGAGGCTTTGGTTTCACAAAGGCTATCTTCTTCCCATCAGGAGAGAAGCAGGGTTGCTTACCGCCGTCCCCGGTGAGTTGCTTGAAATCACCACTTTCAACATCGGCCGTAAATATCTGCATTTTGTCTTCTACTTCTGAACTATACGCTACTGTTCTTCCATCACGGGACATACTTAGGCGACAATCAAAGACGTTGTTCCCGCCCCTAACCTCTACAGAACTCCTTCTAACCTTTCCTCCTGAAGAAGGGACGATACAGATCTCACCTGGATTCCCATAAGCTATCCATGCGCCATCTGCAGACCAGCTCATGCACCAGTGCCAAGCTTTTTCTGTTCCGGGCAGCCTAATAGGCTCACCTGCAATATCAGGACTTACCTTACCATGCACCGGGGCTACCCAAATGCTGCCCTCAGAGACGAAGGCGAGTTTTTTCCCATCTGGAGAGAGCACACCATTACCAGGCTTCGTCGGAATCCAAATCTTTGTGAACTTGGGTTGATGAGCAGACTCTCCAGCGGAGGTTTCTGAGGCCTTTGTGCGTTTGGCGTCGGGCAGGGACACACAGGCCAGGATGATGATCAAGATGACAACCAAGGGTGACGATTGGCGTGAGTCGTTTTTGAATTTTGCAATCATTTTAATTCTCCTTTCAAGTTGAGAAGTATCTTCCAATATGCCCGCCATTGAGGGCACGTAACTGACCTGAGAAAATTTTTCGAAAAGATTGACGATGGTTCGGCCGTACTTTACAGGTTCGTCTGCGTTCATTGTCGAAAGCACCAATCTATCACATGCCAATTCCTGGTCGGTCCTCATGCGACGCAGCGCAAACCAAATCAGCGGATTGAACCAGTGTATAACCTGCAGCAGTGAAACTAACCAGTCCAGATAAATGTCGCGTCGTTTCAGATGCGCCAGTTCGTGGAGAAATACGTAATGTAGTTCTTCAAAGTCGAGGGCTTCGATCAGTCCTTGCGGCAGTAGTAAACGCGGCCGGATGAAGCCGAACAGGGCCGGACTCTTTACCCTGTCGGTGACAATCACGCCCACGATTGTCTGGACGTTCATTTGCATCTTGCAG
>CBFDBW010000570.1:0-1901 GCA_965603145.1 uncultured Syntrophobacterales bacterium | reverse complement strand
GCCCGCATTGTGGGCACACTCGCTCTGCTCCCAGTGGCTGGGCGCATTCTCTGCAGAACTCCATGCCTTCCGGGTTCTCAATATGACAGTTCGGGCACTCTATAACGAACACCACCATCCAGGGTTGGTGCACTCAGCATACGACTGGAGCGTGAGGGTGTCAAGGAGGGGAGTCTTCATGAAAACCATTGACAAAAGTGAGCCCATTTCTGCTCCTGAGGACCAGGCATGGAATCATCCCGCAACATAGGGACCTTTTTCGCAGCTTCCCCGGGGAACCTGCCACGCTTGACATCCCCAGGCATCAGTCACAGCCGTAATAATTGCCGGGCCAGGCTCTGCGGGGAGTTGACACGGGGAATGCTGACTGGTAACGTGAGATAATCAGCGGGTTGCATGTTTACAAGAGAGAATTGGATTGAAAGGGGACAGGTATGGATTTTTTCCTTAGCGAAGAACACAAAATGCTGCGGACGACGGTGAAGGACCTTGCCGCCAAGAAACTTGCTCCGGTGGCAGATGAACTGGACCGGAGGCAGGAATTTGCCTGGGACAACTTCAAGGCAATGAGCGAACTCGGTCTGACCGGCATTGGAATCCCGGGTGAATATGGTGGCAGCGAAGGGGGTGAACTATCAGTAGCTGTCGCCGTAGAAGAGATTGCCTGGGCCTGTGCTGCCACAGCCGATATTCTCGACACTCATTTATGCCTGTGCACCAAACCCATCTATACCTTCGGGAACGAGGAGCAGCGCAGAAAATTCCTGCCACCGCTTATCAAGGGCGAAAAAGTGGGCGCTTTTGCCATCACTGAACCTGAAGCCGGTAGTGATATTGCGGCGATACAGACTACCGCGGTCCGGGACGGTGATTCCTATGTTCTCAATGGCACCAAGGTTTTTATGACGAATGGAGATGTGGCTGGTACTGCCATTGTGTTTGCCAATGTCCCGGAACTGGGCAAACGTGGAATGACGGCCTTTATAGTAGAAGATGGTACGCCAGGATTTACCAAAGGCAAGAAGTATGACAAATTAGGGATGCGGGCTGCTACCAATGCAGATTTCATCTTCGAAGACTGCCGTGTGCCCGTGGAGAACCGTCTCGGTGAAGAGGGGCAGGGCATGAAAATATGCCTGGCTATTCTGGACCACGGGCGGATAGGTATAGCGGCACAGACGCTGGGGATTACCCGGGCGGTACTGGAAAGGTCAATCGAGTATTCAAAGCAACGGATACAATTTGGGGCTCCCATCAGTCAGAACCAAGCAATAAGCTGGATGCTGGCAGATATGGCGGCGCAGCTCGAGGCAGCCAGGTTACTCACCCACAAAGCTGCCTTTTTAGCCGACCAGGGAGAGCCTTTCACAGTGTATGCGGCTATGGCGAAGCTTACTGCCAGTGAGCTCTGCATGAAGGCTACAACGCAGGGTATCCAGATTTTCGGTGGTTACGGCTATATGATGGATTCGCCAATGCAACGATATTTCCGCGATGCCAAACTGACCACTATCTATGAGGGGACATCTGAAGTCCAGCGCATGGTGATATCGAGGTCATTACTGAGATAAGGACTCGTAGTTTAGCAATAATTGTTACTCGGAAACCGTTCTTATTATAGAAAAGGAAATACGCCTCGTGATGATGGCCAAACATCAAGCCGGAGTGTTTAGCAGGTTGCTGAAAAACCCTTTCGACCAAACCCCGTGCGGCCCATCCGGGCCGCCTTCCCCTTCCAGTCCAGGAAGAGCCTTCCTACCGAGGAAGGGGGAAAATATTATATCTGGGGGACACCCCCAGCCCCCTGCTAAAGAGGTTTCACCTCTCTGGACTCTCCTTTTTCATCATAGTTAAGCTCAGGAGCCTTGTTTGTAACCCGGGTGATAGTCGTTAACTGATAT
>CBFDBW010000569.1:0-1902 GCA_965603145.1 uncultured Syntrophobacterales bacterium | reverse complement strand
ATGTTCCGGTGCAGCGAGCCCCCAAGGGGGTGCGAATCATACAGTGGGAAAGGATCAGGCCGAAGCCGCAGGTCTGGTGAAAATCGATCTCCTGGGTAATCGCTCCCTGGCAGTTATCCGCGACACCCTAGCTGCCATTCGCACTAACACTGGCAAAAATATCTCCTATGCCCAGTTCAACCCTCTTGATGATCCTAGAACCCAGAGGCTGATTGCCAGGGGTGAAACCATGGGCGTTTTTTACGTGGAATCACCGGCCATGCGCCAGTTACAGCAAATGACCAGTCGGGGTGACTACGAGCATTTGGTCATTCACTCCTCAATTATCCGACCGGCAGCCAATCAATACATTCTAGAGTACGTGCGGCGGCTCAAAGGTGCTCCATACAAGAGCGTCCATCCGCTGTTGGATGAGGCGCTCACCGAAACCTACGGCATTATGGTTTACCAGGAGGATGTTTCCCGGATCGCTATGAAGCTGGCTGGTTTCGATGCAGCCGATGCGGACACCCTGCGCAAGGTTTTGTCCAAAAAGAGTAAAGAACAATTGTCCGACTACCGAAACCGCTTTTATACGGGCTGCCGCCGACACGGAGTAAGCAGCCGGGTGATTGACGCTGTCTGGGAGATGATTGAATCTTTCGGGGGCTACAGCTTTTGCAAGCCTCACTCTGCCAGCTACGCCTTAGTAAGCTTCAAGTCAGCCTATCTCAAGGCCCACTACCCTGCCGAGTTCATGGCAGCAGTGATTTCCAACGGTGGAGGCTACTATTCCACCTTTGCCTACATTTCTGAGGCCAGACGTCTGGGACTTCAGGTGCTTGGACCCGACGTCAACGCCAGTGATATCAATTACCAGGGCAAGAACCAGACCCTACGGGTGGGGTTGATGCAACTTAAGGGAATACCCCAGGACGTCCTGGAAATAATTATCAATGAAAGGAGGCGCAACGGCCCCTTTCGCTCTCTGGATGACTTTTGTCAGAGGATTGCCCCTGAACCGCCTGCTGCGCGAATTCTGGTTCAGAGCGGGACTTTGGACAGCATAGCGGGTGGGCTCAATCGGCCACAGATGCTCTGGCGATTTTATGGCGAAGGCCGAGATAAAGCCGTGGGCGACTCTTTTTCCCTGCTGCCCCATGGAGCCGTCTCCGTGGAATGGCCGCAGGTTCAAGACTACGATCATTTGACTAAACTATCCCATGAACGTGAGACTCTGGGTTTCATCCTCTCAGTTCACCCTCTCAGGCTCTTTAGCCAGAGAATTGCTGCCAGCGGGCGAAGAATAGTGCCGGCAAATCAGCTCCAACAACATGTGGGACGGAGAGTGACTCTGGCGGCCTGGTCCATCACCGGCAAGGAAGTGATTACTCGCAATGGTGATCCCATGGAGTTTATCTCGTTTGAGGATGAAACGGCCATTTTCGAGACCACCTTTTTTCCTAAAGCCTATAAGCGCTTCTGTCAGATTCTCGATATGAACCATTCCCACCTTCTCACCGGCCGGGTCGAGGAGCAACACGGGACAGTAAGTCTGAACGTAGCCGACGTTCGAAGACTATGAGATACTTTACCCAAAACGTGCCGTGACCAAAAATGAATAACCTTACTTCAATTTTTTTTCGTATCTAAACTCTTTTCATCGCCAAATGTCTTGCAAATACTCTGTTATAGGGCGAATTTTGGGCAAACCAGATTTCTAAACCAACGGAAATAGTTAGATAAATCAGGTTTCTTTCTTACACATCGAGGACTTATGGCATAACGATTGCATAAAATTCATCACGAAAAACATACGTGCAGAGGGCACCCCCAGCCCTTCTCCAGGATGGAAACAAAAACACCTCACTTGGGAAGTTTTCTTATGGCGGAGGAATCTTTGGATATTGAAAGCAGACGTCG
>CBFDBW010000568.1:0-1906 GCA_965603145.1 uncultured Syntrophobacterales bacterium | reverse complement strand
AACACCATCGGCCGCTATGCCGAAAGGCTTTTGAAAATCTCCCGTACCCGTGCCAACCAAGCCCCAGGCTTGGGCAAAACGGAGGGCGCTGCTCGTGCCCACCGCAGATGGAACGCCGATAATGGGACCGCTTGTCCTGGACTTGGCAGCTCCAATAGAAACTATATTGTGGCCCACCGATACAGTCTCGTCGGTTTTCTGTTCGACAACTCTGGCAAAGGCCAACTTTTCCTGAATCTCAGTGACCTGAAGCTTACCCGTGGGGATCTTTTCAACTCCCAGAATCTCACCCGATACCAGGTGTTTGAAGATCTCGCCTTCCCGGTATACCTCAAATTGCATACCCACTCTTGTCCCGGCAGATTTTCCCACATCGAGGATGAAAGTGTTGCCCTTCTGGTGGATGATGAATCCCCGCAAGGGAAACTTGCTCACCAGCTGGGCCACGAACGGCCGGATCTTTTTGGACATGGCCCCAACGCTTCCGGCCGCCAGCCGGTCAGCCACCTTGATGGCGGCACTTTCCGTCTCAATAATCTTGACGTTGAGATCTAACCCTTGTCGGTGACTGGTAACTGCGCCGGTGACCATGTAGGTGGCTCCCAACACCCGCCCCAATTGGGCTGCGGTAGTCGCGTCAATGACCCCGGCCATTCCCAATTGTTGCTCTTCGATAACCTTTTGCAGAGCTTGCCGCTCAATGACGTCGAAACGGCCCTGGTTTACGAAAGCAGTGGTGAGCCATTGGGCGGCAACCTTACCAAGTTCCTGAGACTTGGCCTTCTCTCCTTGAGCTTCAAGATCCACCACGGCAATCCGGGAACGAGCAGCAGCGGGCACCGGTGTTTGAAAGGTAGTCCACAAAAGGAGGGCAAAGATGAAGATGGCGCAGCTTGCCCTTGCCCGCTGGTGTGGCCTCATGTCTACTCTCCTTGCGAGTGCTTAGACTGGGGGTGCTTCTGCCAGGCTGGGTCAGCAAAAGACTTGTAAGATTCAGCGAACTCATCGATTTCGTCAGCCAGATTGGTAAAGATGCAGTCCGCTCCCTCGTGGGTGAAGTAAGCCCCATGGTTTAGTGCCATCTCGCGTCCCACTTCGGGATGATCAACTAACATGCAGGTGCGATACAAGTTCTCATCATATGGTATCTTGGCTTTTATCGCCTGGAACAATGGCGAGTTAAGAGCTTCCGTTAATGAGTATTCGTGGATATTGTGAGTGGCAAAATGGCAGAAAACACAGGGCTCCACATCGCCCTTAGAATTTATGTGAGCATACTTGCGGGCGCCTGACATGCAGCCATTCACCACCGGGCCATCGTTCCAAAAATCTATGAATAGAATTGCTCTGCTGTTGCGCCAACGACCCAGGGACTCCCTGAGATAATCTCTTTGCTGCGGAGTGGGCATCAATTCGGTCTTGGGGTCTCTTCCCACCGGGACATACATGAAGTAGCAGCCGAGAAGGCAGCCTTTCTCAATCATAAAATCCACAAATTCGTCGCTGGTAATGGTGTCGTGATTTTTCCTGGTTTGGGTGGCGGAGTAGCCGAAGAGCACACCGGCATCACGAAGCATGTCCATGGCCGCCATGACCCGGTCAAAGTGGCCTTTTCCCCGTCTCAGATCCGTGGCCTCCCTGAAGCCTTCAATGCTTATGGAAGGAACGACATTACCTACCGAGATAATCTTTTGCGCCACTTTCTCATCAATGAGGCCCCCGTGGGTGTAGACCAGGAAGGACATATCATTGTGCTTTTCGAAGACATCGAATATGTGCTTATAAAAGAAGGGTTCACCACCGGAAACAGTGATGAAATAGATGCCCATCTCCTTGGCCTCGTTGAGGATCCGGTCCAAGGTCTGGAAACTCAATTCCTCAGTCTGTTGGTAACTGCCAGCATAAC
>CBFDBW010000567.1:0-1906 GCA_965603145.1 uncultured Syntrophobacterales bacterium | reverse complement strand
GTGGCACGCCCATCTTCGTGATCTCGCGACAGCAATTCATGAAATATCCGGGCTAACAGGGGATGGTGGCCGATCATGTCTGATCTTTTAAACAAAGCCCTACGCTACCGCTGGCTCGTTTTCTGGATTCTTGCCTTTAGCTACATCTTGGTCTATTTTCATCGTCTTTGTCCGGCAGTAGTAGCCGTGGATATGATGCGTGATTTCCGGGCTGGAGGCACCTTGCTGGGGTTGTTGAGTTCGGCCTATTTCTATCCTTATGCTCTCATGCAGCTGCCCGCCGGCCTTCTTTCAGATTCTTGGGGCCCGCGACGATCCATTACCCTGTTCTTCTGTGTGGCCACCATCGGTTCCATTTTGTTGGGCTTAGCACCCTCGGTTTTCTGGGCCATTGTCGGACGCACCCTGGTGGGGCTGGGTGTTGCCATGCTCTTTGTGCCTACCATGAAAGTACTGGCAGAGTGGTTTCGTGTCAGGGAGTTTGCCACAATGACCGCCATTCTTATGGTCATGGGGGGTCTCGGCTCTCTCACCGCTGCCTCTCCCCTGGCCCTTCTCAGCAACTGGATTGGCTGGCGTCTTTCCTTTGTAGCCGTGGGCGTCTTTACCATGGTGATGGCTATCCTGGTATGGCTCTTTGTGCGTGATCGACCTGCTGATCTTGGCTGGCCCTCACCAGCAGAATCTGTAGGGTCAAGTCCGCTTTCAATCGGACTCCTGGAGGGAATGCGACGGGTGCTCACCTACCCTCGATTCTGGCCTGTGGCGATCTGGTTTTTTTTCGATTGCGCTATCTTTTTTTCTTTCGGCGGGCTCTGGGGAGGCCCCTACCTCATGCAGGTCTATGGACTCACAAAAGCCAAAGCAGGTCACATCCTCTCCATGCTGGCAATAGGTATGATCGTGGGAAGTCCCCTGCTCAGCTTCTTGTCCAACCGAATCTTTCAGGGGCGAAAACCGGTAATGGTGCTCTCCAGCTTTATCGTAGTGTGCCTTACAGCTCTCCTGGCCTTTTACACCGATGGTCTTCCCACTGCCGCCCTCTATCTGATCTGCCTGGGTCTCGGCATCTTTTCCAGCGCCATTGTGGTGATAGGTTTTACCACCACCAAAGAACTCTTTCCTGTGCAGATAGCTGGGACATCTACCGGGTTGGTAAATCTATTCCCTTTTGCCGGGGGGGCACTTTTCCAACCGTTGCTCGGGTATGTGCTGGAGCGTGCCGGTAGGGTTGGCATGGCTTTTGCTGTTTCTGGATACAAGCAGGCTTTCCTGATTCTTTTCGTGTGTGGGCTTATTTCCTTCCTTGCCTGCCTGTTTCTGAAAGAAACCTTGGTCAGGGAATAGATGGCGGTTGTAGGCATACTTTTTGTAAAGAGTGTCTTCTTAGTATTGACAGAGCGGTGGTGCACGTCTATCTTTATTAGCATGGTCGATGTTACGTTTGGCTGGCGCAAGTAAGTTCAGAGAAGCGGGGAAGGCCCTGGCTCAGATCTCTGAATGAAACAAGCGAACGAGGGAACATGCGATTTCTTTTGTACAACATCCGTTACGGCACAGGGATTGGGAGACGTTTTCACCTTCCGGTGCCATATAGCGGTTATCTAAAGCGCACCAATGGAAATCTGCGGCAAATCGTTGACTTCATACGATTGGCCAATCCTGACATTATAGGTTTGCTGGAGGTGGACAGCGGCTCCTACCGTACGGAGAAGATCAACCAGGCTGAAGCCATCGCCAGGGAACTGAGCCATTATCACGTCTATCAGTCAAAATACCCCAGCGATTCCGTGGTACAAAAGGTCCCGTTAGTCAACAAGCAGGGCAACGCCTTTTTGACGAACCAGAAGATCAAATCTCATACATTTCATTACTTCAGTGAAGGGGTAAAGCGTCTGGTGATTGA
>CBFDBW010000566.1:0-1907 GCA_965603145.1 uncultured Syntrophobacterales bacterium | reverse complement strand
GGATAGTCTGTGTAACCAAGAGATTGGGCACAGAAAAGAATAATTAGGGAGGGACAAATGGATAAAACCAAAATCATTGCTTTGCTAAATCAAGACCTTGAGGGCGAACAAGCAGCCATCATTCAGTATCTAGTCCATGCCTATGCTATGGGCGAGGGTGAGATGGCCTGTGAAATCGAGGCTATCGCCCGGGAGGAAATGCGCCATTTCGATTGGCTGGCTGAGACCATAGTCGGCCTGGGTGGCACTCCCAGCATTAAGAGGGGAGACATGCGCACGGGTGGCAAATCTGTTTCCGTTTGGATGCAAAACGATGTGTTCCAGGAGAAAGACGCCATCATCATGTATGAAGAGCACATCAAAGCCATCGCCACTCCCAAGATAAGACGCCTGTTGAAGCGAATCCTTTCTGATGAAAAGTCACACCGAGGTGACTTCGAACACTTTGTAACCAAAGCCAAGAAAGAAGGCTTGAAAGATCTGAGGGGCTCCCGGCAGGACAAGGTTGTCCAGACTCTCAACTGGGGCATTGAGCATGAATATACCGTTATCCTCCAGTACCTTATCCACTCCTATATGACACCCAATGAAGACGTCAAGAAAGAGATGGATGACCAGGCTATAAACGAGATGCAACATCTGGGATGGCTGGCTGAAGAACTGGTTGGCAAAAAAGGCACTCCCAGGATTGAGCACAAGAAGGTGGACAAATCCACCAAGACCGCTGATATGCTTCGGGCAGATATCAAGATCGAGAAAAAAGTGGCAGCTGAATATGACCGCGCTGCGAAAGAAACTAAAGAACCTGACCTGAAAGAGCTGCTCACGCGGATAAGGGACCACGAATTGTACCACGCTGATATTTTCAACGATTTGTTAAAGGGCGAGGAGGGGCGCGGTACAGAAAAATAGTGAGCGACGAAACTAGTTCTCAGAAGTCTGACAAGGCTTCAATCCACGTAACTGGGATGACCTGCACTACCTGCGCGGCTACTATCAAGAAGGGTCTTTCCCAGACCCCTGGTGTAGAGCAAGCTGACGTTAACTTCGCTTCGGAGAAGGCTTCGATAAGATATGATCCCGCGAAGGTTGACCTTGCCCGGATCAAGGATACCGTCTCGCAATTAGGATATGGGGTTGCCACCAGGAAGTCCATATTCCCGGTGGGCGGAATGACATGCGCTTCCTGTGTTGCCCGAGTGGAAGAGGCTGTCTCCAGCGTGCCAGGGGTGATTTCGGCCAGCGTGAATCTGGCCTCGGAAAAGGCTACCGTGGAGTACCTGGAAGGAACGGAGCCGGCCAACATGAGACGGGCGGTAAAAGACGCCGGCTATGAACTTGGCCCCGAGGCGCAGGCTTTGGAAGATGTAACCACTGCTGCCCAGCGTGAGATTCGAGTTCTAAGGAACAGATTTATCATCGCTGCTATCCTGACCGCGTCAATCATGGCCTTAGGCTGGGGTCCTTCCTTTGTTGGTAAGTCCTATCTACTATTAGCTCTGGCTACGCCAGTGCAGTTCTGGGCGGGTTTGCGCTTTTACCGGGGGGCATGGGGCGCTCTGAAACACAAGACCTCCGATATGAATACTCTGGTTGCTGTAGGTACCTCGGTGGCTTACTTCTACAGCATGATAGCCGTTATTGCCCCTGGCCTTTTTACCACTGGTGTAGTGGAACCCCACTTATACTTCCATACCTCAGCAGCGATCATAACCTTGATTCTTCTTGGCCGTTTTCTGGAAGCTAGAGCCAGAGGACGGACCTCGGAGGCAATAAAGAAGCTTATCGGTATGGAACCGAAGACCGCTCTGGTTATCCGTGAGGGCGAGGAGAGGGAGATTCCCGTGGAAGGGGTTCAGGTTGGTGATCTTATCCTGGTACGTCCTGGCGAGAGGGTGCCCGTTGAT
>CBFDBW010000565.1:0-1933 GCA_965603145.1 uncultured Syntrophobacterales bacterium | reverse complement strand
CGACTGTTGGGATTTGGCTCCAAGTATCAGGTGGAAACACACACTGCCATCGCCGCTGTCCAGGGGACATCGTACGACCTCCAAATTGATCCCAGGCAGCAAACGAGGGTTCGAGTTTTTTCAGGCAATGTTCAGATTTACAACCCGTTCTCTGGTGATCTAGCTCCGGGACAGAAGGTCCCAAAGCTGGAAAAACCTACTCGCGTTGCTGGGCCAAAAAGAATATCCCGAGAAGAGTGGACCCAATTGGTCCTCCAGCAGTATCAACAAGTAACCCTTGGCCGGAAAGGGAGAAGTGCAATCAGCGGTTTCGATCTTCCTGCAGCTAGTAAAGAGGCGTGGATTCGTTGGAATGAAGAACGCGACCGAGACTTCTACGGCAAATAATGAGTTATCGAAAAGTTCTGGTCATTGCCACTGCGGTCATCTTGCTTTTCACCTTTGGTCAGCTTGTCACATTTGGTCCTCTTGAACACACCCATCTAAAGATCCGTGACATCTTCTATCGAATGCGCGGTCCTGTTCCCCCCAATCCCGAAGTCACCATCATAGCTATCGATGATCAAAGTATTGCCCAGTATGGCCGCTGGCCCTGGCCACGAGTGTACATCGCCGCCCTCGTTCATCGGCTGGCTAAAGCTGGGGCGCGCACTATCGGGATTGATATCTCTTTTCTCCCCAGTGCGACGCAATCAGAGCCTGTTTCCTTAGGCCCCGAGTTCAAGCCTCTTCTGCAATGGTTAGGTCTGAATTTCAGATCCAGAGTTGCCTACTCAAATGACCAGTTTCTTGCCATGGCCATTGTGAAGGCTGGGAATTCAGTGCTGCCTTTTTATTTTGAGTTAAAGGGAGAAGATTCGGGGACAATTCACCGGTTACCAACCTTTATGTCTAACTCTGCCTACCTTCAATTTGATGATGTTGCTAGATTACCTCTTCTACCCCTCCTTCATGGCAGCACCCTATTTGCACCAGCCCAATCGCTTGGCCAAGCCTATGCCGGTCTTGGATGCGTTAACGCCTATCTTGAGCGGGACGGAGTGCTCCGGAGGGATCCAGCCATTATCGCCTACGATGGGCATTACTTTCCCTCCCTAGGAATTCAGCTTGTTCGCTTCCATCTGGGGTTAAGCTGGGCTGAGGTCAAAGTAAATGCTGGCGAGAGTATCCAAGTCGGTGAACACTTGGTCCCCATAAACAACCGCGGACTTCTTGCTCTCAACTACTACGGAGGCAGAGAGACCTTTCCCTACATCTCGTGCGAAAAGGTCATGGAAGGGAACCTGAAGCCCGACACGCTCCAGGACAAGCTTGTGATTGTGGGTGTAACTGCAGCATGACTCCATGACTTGTGGCTTACCCCCTTCGGTCCGGGCTATCTTGGAGTTGAAAAGCAGGCCACTGTTGTGGCCAACATTCTGGACAATCGCTTTATTTCCCGGCCGAAACTTGCCTCCTTCGCTGATGTGATGTTTATGTTTTTGAGCTGGCTGGTTTTGAGCGTCGCTGCAATGAATCGCCGCACTTTGATCCCCTGGACATTGTCTGGTCTTCTTCTGGCATCAGTCATGGCGGTATCTTACCTGGCCCTCGCCGGTCCTAACCTCTGGCTCAGGCCACTCTTCCCTGCCCTGCTCATTATTTTGCTCACCGCAGTACTTCAAGTCTTGAGGTTGCGTGTGCCCGAAATCCGCGCGGAGATGACAGTGCAGCCTGGTCTAGAGGCCGTCCAGACTATTTCCGCGGAAAGTTCCGAACTTTTTGATAAAGGGCAATCGGCCACTATCGGTCGTTATCAAATCGAAGGTGAACTGGGTCACGGGGCAATGGGTGTTGTCTACCAGGCTGTGGACCCAACAATCGGCAGACTCGTGGCCATCAAGACCATCCGGTTGGACCAGAGTCTGGCCTCGATCCAACTCGAAGAACTCAG
>CBFDBW010000564.1:0-1933 GCA_965603145.1 uncultured Syntrophobacterales bacterium | reverse complement strand
TGGTAATAGACAAATATGATAAAGAAATCGAAGAGCTGGTCGGCTATTGACTCACTCTGTTATAGATACGTGAAAGGCAACTCGAGGCCCAGCAGTGGACTTGTTCGCCATCTTCCGTTAGTTCCAGGACTCTCTTGAAGCAGCACTCGGCACCCCAGGGGTTCTTGAATCCTTCCCAAAGCACATGTGCTTTAAGGTAGAGGGCTTCAGGAATATTAGGATCCTGGTCAAGCACATCATTCACTAAGGCAAGAGCCTTATCAAACATACGTTGTGCCTTCAGAAATCGAATCGTATCCATAATCGTACCCATGCTCGCCTCCACATTTTCGCCGCAGACATCACCAGTATGTGAAAGTGAACTTTAGCACAAATATCAATAGGCGTCAAGATTTTTCTCGCCTAATCAAGACATGAAAACCGCATCTCAAATATTCATAAAAATGCTCCAGCGAGCTCTAGTCAGGTCGCTGGAGCGAGCCTCAGCACTGGGAAGTTCCCCTCAATGGCAACGACCGCAAACCGTCGGTCGGTTTGCAGTTTTGGATATCTTAGAGGGTAATAAAACCACCTTTCCTCCCACTACCTGCCAAGGCTCACAATTACCTTTTCTGGATCTCCGCTGGCCATCGCTTTCTGCTCTCTTCCGTAGTGCCGCCTCGCAGCGTATGTCATTTCGCGATCCAGGTAAACCTTGATTTCGCTCAGAGTGATCCGGCTGTCGACGTTCCCATAGCGCTTGCCGTCGGCAGCGCCGTAAAGCGCCTCGAGAAGATGCTTCGTGAAGAGGCCATGTTGCGCCTCCTTGTCCCAACTCGCAACCTGATCCTTGCGGGCCGCCGACACCACGGTAAACGACACTTCCGGTACCTCCCTGGGAGTCACACGAATCCCAGAGGCATTACGAACCAAAGTCCCGCGAGGACTTTCTCCTGAAAAGCAGGCGTCCAAAAACACCGTCACAGAGCGCGCCTCCAACTTGGCCAGATTGCTATAGAGTAGTTCCGCAGGGTATCCACCAATCTCGGCCTTATCCGGATCCCCGTCCACTGGCAGGAGATATTGGCGTCCATCATTCATTCCAGGCACCCCGTGCCCGGAATAGAAGACGAACACGTCCGACTCGCGAGGGCGCACCCATCGCCAAAGGTTACCCTTGTAGGTTCTGGCGTTACCGAACACGGCTTCCATCTCGGCCAGGGTTACGTCACGCATGTCGATAACATTACTTTCGCTGATCCCAAGAATCTCGACGACGAAGAGCTTCATCGCTTTTGCGTCATTATGCGCAAAATCCACTGGTGGAAGGCGATCCCCGTATTTCTTGTTGCCGATAATGACAGCGACTCCATCCGGATTACCGCCAGACACCTTGGCTGCGGCGATAGCGCCTTTCGGTGCACTTGCAGGTTTCTTGGCAGAGGAGGAAACGACCAATTCTGATCCGGATGCAGAATATTTTTCCACTATTGAACCGAGTTCTTGCTCGAAAGCGGTCCAGAATTTGCTCAACCCTAAGCGTACGGCTGTCGGTGGCGGCTGCAACCGCCTCTTTTTGACTGACGTACGTGTTTTAGCCCTGAGCCGCAAGCCAACGGAGACTTCGATACCCTCCCCTTTCTCAATAACGAACATGTTGGCCAACACTTCCTTGGAGGACGGGTCCAGGGTGGCCCATCTACCCATGACACCTATGTCCTCAGTAATGAGGGAGCGCATTTCTTTGGTGTCAGCCTTTTGTACCAGCGCCCATTCCGACATGGTCAACGGGGTCGGAGCCGGGGCGGTAACCAACATAAACCCGGTCTCGTAGGACTGCTCCTCGACGACCATTCCGAGCCGACTGGCGGCCAACTGCCCTGCCATAAATCCCTGTTGTTTGGTCGCATTGTAAAAACGATGCCCATCGCTCTCGAGAGTGCGGTCGTTCACC
>CBFDBW010000563.1:0-1945 GCA_965603145.1 uncultured Syntrophobacterales bacterium | reverse complement strand
CCTGGGCATCTTCAACATATTCAGGGGGAATGGGCATGTACTCATAGGTAAGTCCCAGAGTGGAGTCATCCCAGCACACTGCTTGCATCTCAAGTAAATCTATGACACCGGAAAAGTCTGCTTCCGCGCCCATGGGCATCTGCACGATTAGTGGTCGAGCCCCCAGCTTTTCCCGCATCTGCTTCACAGCGCCAAGGAAATCGGCACCAAGGCGGTCCATTTTGTTAATAAAGGCGATTTTAGGGATCCGGTATTTGTCTGCCTGGTGCCATACCGTCTCGGACTGTGGTTCAACACCCCCAACAGCACAGAAGACCCCAATAGCACCATCCAGTACCCTGAGAGAACGCTCCACCTCAATGGTAAAATCCACGTGACCAGGCGTGTCTATCAGGTTGATTTCGTTGCCTCGCCAACGACAGGTGGTAACAGCTGAGGTAATGGTGATACCTCGCTCTTGCTCCTGCTCCATCCAGTCCATGACAGCTTCGCCGTCGTGGACCTCACCCATCTTATGAGATTTACCGGTGTAGTAGAGTATGCGCTCGGTGACCGTGGTCTTGCCAGCATCGATATGAGCTATGATGCCTATATTGCGCGTTGTTTTTAGTCTTTTGCCTTCGGACATGACAGTTCAACGTTAAAGAGCTTCTAAAAGCCCTCAGCCATCAGAGGTTATTGTTATGTTCCACTATTCCATTAGTTCATCGGGGCGAGGCCCCAATTTGTCAGCGGACGATCAGGAGATTGGCCGTCCTAGCAAGGCGAATGTCTAAGTGACCAGCGAGAGTGGGTGCGGGTTTGCCCTCCAGAAGCAATTGCACCCGTTCCACAGAATCAAGATTCAACACAATCGAGTTTACGATGGCATAAATAGTGAGCCGTTCAGCGGTTACCCCACCGGGATGTAAAATGGAGAGCTCGGGGTTGAAGTCCACATACGCAGTGCCGTCATCTGTGACAAATGTATGGAGAAGTTTGGAGCCGGCTGGGATGGTAGAAACAAGTTTGGCATCCTCAGGCCCCTCCAAAAGAGCACTGACAATGGCTTCAATAGCAGAGCCGGTGTCTGTGGCCTGTATTTTTCTTTCTTCTGCTTGCAGAAAGCGGCCTTTACGGCTGGCGAAATAAAGATGTACCTTCCGCACGCTGGCAGCTTGCACCGGGACAGAATCGCGAATTTTGGAATGAGAAGTGATTGATTCCGGTGCGGAGAAAAAATGCTTTCCTAAAAAGAAAGCCGAGGCAAGGCCCAGCGCAATAGCAATAACAAGCAGCAGCCACAGTCTCCGTTTCCGTTTAGCTGTCCTCCATGAGCTCATAGTTGTTTCACTGGTTAGGGCACATAACAAAAGGATTAGGCCATGTGCTTATTCAACATCGAAAACCTGGTCCTCAGGGGCAGGTCAAATCGCACAGAGCATAGCGCATAGCGTACAAATCCAGGGAGTCGTGACATTGAAAGTTTTTCGCTTTGCGCTCTGCGCTTAGCGCTTTGCGTCCTGAGGCATAAAAAGAGAATAAGTTTTCTTTTATTGTTTTTGCCTTGTGCCCTGTGCCTTAGGCCTTGAGCCTTACCCTCTGGGGGTGTACTTACTCATGACCGACAGTGGAGCTAACGGGTGGAAATCGAGTGAGTCTTCATTGAACTCGCCGCCGAAGGGTGACGCCGAACAAGCAGCTGTTGACAAGGCCGAATCGACAGCAGATACTATTCGCTGTCGACTCTCTCTTTGAGTTCTTTTCCCACCTTGAAAAATGGAAGCTTCTTGTCCTGCACTCGAATCATCTCACCGGTCTTAGGATTGCGCCCCTGATAACTCCGATATGCCTTCACCTTGAAACTACCAAAACCGCGGATCTCGACCCGATCTTCTTTTACAAGTGCCTGTTCGATACTACCGAACACGGTCTTGACAGCCAACTCCGCCTCTTTGATAGTGAT
>CBFDBW010000562.1:0-1953 GCA_965603145.1 uncultured Syntrophobacterales bacterium | reverse complement strand
TAAGACTGGAAGGAAATTGTCGCAGGACGTGTCGCTTTGCCGTCTCATCACTCCCCCATAAACGCCAGGCGCTTCCTGTTCTGAGCTTGCCGAACAGTGCGCTCCACCTATTGTTCCCCCGACAACCAAAACCAAAGGACCAGCTCCAGTGGTGCTTGAAGAAGCGGATCAGCAGGTAAAACTCTGGTTGCAGTTAGCGCATGAGGCCTATAGCGATAGGCAGATGCTCCGTGCTCTTCATTACTTTCAGCGTGCCCTTGATTATGCACAGGAGAAGGGGCACGATTTAGATGTGGCGCTGGTTTGCCGGGACCTGGGCTATGTGTGTGCGCGAGAAGGTTCTTTGGATAAAGCGCTTGTTTACTTTGACCAGGGTCTGGCAATTACCGGGGTTGAACTCTCGGTCCGGACGGGGCTTATGGCAAACAAAGCGAACGTGTTTATCAGCTTGGGGGCATATCGTCCAGCGTTGGAACTATTGGAAGAAAGCTCCGGTTTGATCCGCTCCAGATACGGCGATTTTTCCAACGCACCCAGTCAGTTGGTCCACTCCTATGCCGCCATCGTCCGAATGGCAGATGATCTGCGCAAGGTGGTCGACCTTCTCGATATGGGCGTTAGAGCTGATCGCCTACAGGTGGACATAAAACGGCACGAGCCGCCATGGCTATTAAAGAATGAGTAAGCAGTGAGCAGTAAGCGGTAAGCGGAAGACAAGAGAGGCGGGAAAGGGCTCATGTTGAGCTCTAAATGCTTTTAACGATTTCTACGGTTTCTACGATTCACCGCTTACTGCTCACGGCTTACCGCTTACCAATTATGATTTGACAAATATATGAACGAAACCGTTCCAAATAAACAAACCTGCGAGCTGATCAAACAGGGTTACCGACCAGGCAGCTGCCTTGTGGCAACCGGAAACAAGCGCCGGCTGGGCTGTGAGGCTACTCTGCGTTTCCGAGATGGTGAGTGGCAGCGGCTGATTACCAGCATGCACCTTTCAAGACCGGAAAATTATTTTTCCATTTACCAGTCTGGGTGCAACCTCTCCTGCCGGAAGTGCCACTCCTGGTACTTCAGCAAGGAGGCAACAGGTCAATGGCTCGGCCCCAAGGACATCCTGCAAGCCGCCAAGAATTACGAGAAGCAGGTAACCCTGATGGAGCCGCGAGAGCACAGCACTGCCTGGCACGCCCACGAATCTTGCCATTGCTGCGGCTCCTGTATCCTCACGGGTGAACGGTCGCCTCGATGTCCGGGAGTGCTAGGGGCCGAAGATATTACCATAAGTTCCCAGGGTTTCGGGCCGGCGAGGAATATTGTGGGCTTCACAGGTGGTGACCTGACCTGTCGCTCGGATTTCTACGCACACTGTGCCCGGCTTATCAAGGAAAACACCTCTCTTTGGGTCCTTATTGAAACCAACGGATACGGACTGACCCGAGAAAATCTTGACTTGCTACAAGAGAGCGGTGCAGACAGTTTCTGGCTTGATATAAAGGCTGAGGATAAAGAACGCCACCGGTGGCTCACAGGGTGCGACAACCAGTGGATTCTCCAGTTGCCAGAGGAGATGTTCAAGCGAGACTTCGTCGTGGAGGTACTGTCTCTGTATATTCCTGAAGTAGTGGAAGCAGAAGAGTTGGGACGGATCGCAGGTCGTCTGGCGGCTGTGGATGTATCTATTCCTTTCACCATTCTGGCCTTTTTCCCGGAGTATCAGATGCAGGATTTCCGGACCCCAACAGTGGAGGAAATGGTCCGCGCTTACGAAAATGCCAAGAATGCCGGACTGACACGTGTGCGCCTTGGCAATCTGGGGGTGTTTGCGAAGGCAGTGGAAGACTATCGTTTTATGGAAGCGCGCGTGGACAGGGATGCGTATTGAGGCATAGGGCATGGAGCATGGAGCATGGAGCATAGGGAAACACAGCGGGCAGAGGACAGAATTTC
>CBFDBW010000561.1:0-1957 GCA_965603145.1 uncultured Syntrophobacterales bacterium | reverse complement strand
CGCTCTGCCAGCAATGATGAGAACTCTGATAATACATGGCAGAGTTGACGGTCAATCCCTGTTTTGTTATTAGGCTAAGGTGTCAGCTTTTTGCACCTTTCGTTCACTCGCTATTGTCGAATTCTCACAATCGAACATCCTGAGGAATAAAACCATGCTTCGTCTTGAAGAAATCAACCAAGCCTCAGCGATCCTGGAAGGCATCGCCTTCGAAACCCCGCTAGTTTATTCCAATTACCTCAGCAGTCGTTTTGATGCCAAAGTCTATCTCAAACTGGAGAATCTCCAAAAGACCGGTTCATTCAAGTTCCGTGGGGCTTACCATAAGCTAACAAGAATACGCGACACCCTTGGTCCGAAGGGCGTTGTGGCAGCCTCAGCAGGTAACCATGCTCAGGGAGTAGCCCATGCTGCGCACCTGATGTCCATACCCTCCTCGATCGTCATGCCCGAATGGGCCTCCATCAGCAAACAGATTGCCACCCGATCTTACGGTGGCCAGGTGATCCTCGCCGGCAACAGCCTGACAGAGAGTTTGGAACAGGCCCGCACCTTAGAAGCAGAAGGCCAAACCTTCATTCACCCTTATGACGACGAAGGTATTATGGCCGGTCAGGGGACCATTGGTTTGGAGATTGTCTCTCAGTTACCCGAGGTAGAAACAATCCTGATTCCAGTTGGCGGCGGTGGCCTCATTGCCGGAATTGCCACTGCGGTAAAATCCCTTCGCCCGCAAACATCAATTATCGGCGTGCAGGCAGCTGCTTGCGCTTCGGCCATGGCTGCTCTCAGGCTGGGTAAACCTGTCAATGTTCCAGCCAAATATTCCATTGCAGACGGTATCAGCGTCAAAGAAATAGGACAACTTCCTTTTGCCATTATACAGCGGTTGGTCGACGATATGGTGTCCGTGGAAGAGGAAGAGATCGCCACCGCCATGCTCGAGTTGCTGGAACGCAAAAAGATTTTGGCCGAAGGAAGTGGCGCAGTCCCGCTGGCAGCACTCACGGGCAAGCAACTCAGTAATCTGCGCGGACGGGCGGTGGTTCTTGTTATCAGCGGCGGCAACGTGGACACTCATTTGCTGGCAAGAATCCTCCGGAAAGGGCTATTCAAGAGCCATCGAATCATGAGGTTCTCAGTGCAACTGAGGGATGCCCCTGGTGCCCTCGCTAACCTTATCAAGGTGGTGGCTGACTGTCGCGGCAACATTCTTCACGTCTACCACGATCGCTTGGGGCACCATCTGCCTGTGGAATTAAGTAGAGTAGAGTTGGAGGTGGAAACCAGGGGCTCGGACCACATTGAAGAACTGCTGAACGCGCTGAGTGCCAACGGCTATGAAGTTGATACCCGCTGAGCTGCAGTGATCTTTTCCTGTAGTCGATGAAGCTGCTCGTCCTGTGGGGCCATTGCCACAGCTCGCTCGCATTGTGCCAGGGCTTCCTCTAATTCTCGGTTTTGTATCAGTAGCTCTACCAATCTCTGGACAAACAAAGCACTGGCAGGATTCAGTTCAACACTGCGACGGGCTAGAGAAAGGGCCACCTCCAGGTTTGCCTCCGTACGTCCATACAAAAGAGCGAGACCGCTCAGTGCAGCCCCATCTTTCCCATTGATCTTGAGAGCCTTCTTGAAAGCATCCATGGCCTCTTCGTGGTTCCCTTGCTCTAGGAAACACTCACCAAACAATCGCCAAGCTTTAGCCCAATTGGGGTTCAGATCTACGGTGCGCCCAAGGTGAGTCAGGGCCTCTTCCAGCCTATCTAGCTTTCTGCACAGCTTTGCCAGCTGGAAATGGACGGCAGCATTATCAGGTTCCAATTCGGCAGCCAGACTGAAGGCATGCTCAGCCTCGCCCTTGTGTTCTAGGCTCAGCAGGGCGCAGCCCAGATTGTAATGAGCCATGAAATCGTTCGGTTCCAATGCGGTTACCCGGGAAAATTCAGCAACTGCT
>CBFDBW010000560.1:0-1972 GCA_965603145.1 uncultured Syntrophobacterales bacterium | reverse complement strand
GTTCCGCATCTTTGGCTGAGACCAGCCCTTCATTTTTCCAGATTTGAATATCCTCCAAGGTCTGCCGGCGCTGCCTGGTCCGGTTCTCGAGGACGGTAGCCAGCTCGAACTTAGCCCTACTGATTGCGCTGGTGTGATAGCGCCTGGAGCGATCGGCCCGGGATCCGTCCGCGAAGTAGATCGTATAACGGAGGCGATACTGATCAGGATTACTGAGACGATTGTCTTGGATCTTCGACAGATTGGCCATGGACAAGTATTAAGCACATTTTCAGAGGGGAGTAAACGGAAATCGTCAGGAATGAGCAATCTCTTGGGAGGTAAAGTACAAGACATAGTCGGAAAATCAAGGCCGGTGAAAAGGTGGGGGTGATGTTATATGCAGTCCTAGGAAATTAGTAGGAGACTTTAAATACTAACGCTTTGAAATCAGACCGCATTCAAACAAAATTATGTAAGCTTAAATCTTTTCCTCAAGGTATAGGGTTATCTCTTACTCAGCGTTTGCGGCTTTCTGCATTAAACCGTCTGCTGATCAGCCTAATGACTTGGTTGGCAATCGTTTCGAGAGGTTTATTGGTGACACTTATCACGCTGAAACCACCTCTCCGAAAGACTTTGCGTGCAGCTTCCACCTCCTCATAGATCGTTGCTGGATCAGTGTAGGGCGAAGCTCTAGACAAACCCAATTCACGCTGTCGCCTCTGACGATGCACTATAAGCTGATCGGGTTCAATGCTCAATCCTATCACACGCCGGGGGTCGATCTGAAACAGCTTCGGCGGCAGGGGCAGCTCCATAACCAAGGGCACGTTAGCCACCTTCCAGCCCAGAACGGCCAAATACGCACTGAGCGGGGTTTTACCCACACGTGACACTCCGAGCAGCACAATATCAGCCAGAGACAAATCGTCGAGTTTCATGCCATCGTCGTGGGACATCGAAAATTCAATGGCCTCTATTCGATCAAAGTAGGGTTGGTGCAGTTGCCGGTATAACCCGGGCTGGCCGACGGGTTCCTGCCCCAGCACATCAGTCAAACGGGACAACAAGCTGCCCACAAGGTCAATAGTCACCACACTCCTCTCTTGTCCCAGCCGGGTCAGTGCTCCACGCAAGCGGCCATCCACTAAGGTATGGATTATGGTGCCGCCGGTGGTGGCAGCTTGAGCTACAACTTTCTCGATCTCCTCCATCTGGCGCACTTGGGATACCATGACCACCGGCACCCAGTTCTCGGGGAATTGCGCCAGAATAGTGTTTACCAATTGCTCACCGCTGCTCCCCGTCCCACCGGAAACGATGTAGATGGTGGGCTTCTCGGTTGTCAATGGCCCTTTGTCCCTTGAATCCATGATTGTACATCCTTCCCCAGAGGGCGTTCTTGGTGGTGAGGAGGGATTCTTAATACTCCTCTATTTCCCGATGAAACACTGCCTTATCATAGGCTGCCAGCACATCCTTTTTGCTCAACGTACCGATCACCTTCCTGCTACCATCCTCTGCCACCACCGGGAGTTGAGAAATTCCTCTACCATCAGGAGCAATAACTCCAAGCTAGCTTGCCAATCGGCATGAAATTCATCGCGACCAGCTTTTTTTCGACTTTCTGCCTTGGCGACAATCTGCTGGATGGATTCTTTGCGTTTTCTCTTTGTGCTTC
The DNA here is from genome assembly GCA_965603145.1 of uncultured Syntrophobacterales bacterium. Classification (GTDB taxonomy): domain Bacteria; phylum Desulfobacterota; class Syntrophobacteria; order BM002; family BM002; genus BM002. The sequence goes on along the minus strand of CBFDBW010000560.1, from coordinate 309 downwards.
TTGGGGTATTAGTCATGGTTTGCCCTTCCCATCTAAAGATAAGTAGAATAGAGTGTCACCATACCCCAGCGTTGTCGAATTTAAGATCCAACCAAAGAACCCATTTAAGAGACCTATCCCGGACATTTCACGATTCGCTCAATATCCGGGTTAACTCTTTTTGGAAGTCTGGACCATAAACTGAGTGATCTGCTGCTTTACCCGTCTCTTACCACACTTAGGGCACTTTACCTTGCCCTTCTCATATTCACTTATGGACATCATTACAGTAAAAGGTTTTTTGCAGTTCAGGCACCGATACTCGTAAGT
>CBFDBW010000559.1:0-1977 GCA_965603145.1 uncultured Syntrophobacterales bacterium | reverse complement strand
AATGTCATTTCTCAATGTCGACCAAGGAAAGGGGTCATCAAGGAAAACTTTGCGGGCTGGAGCCTATCAGCCTGTCAAATTCGAATTTCGGATTTCAGACACCCTGAATTCAAACTCACTAGGGGTTTTGACTCACGAACCTACTTGTAGGTCCTGAGGATTGTAATCAGATATCCAACTGACCTACTGCCGCGACGATGACCTCCTCATCGCCTGGCTGCAAAGTCCTTACATCCAGCAAGAAGAGCTCCTGTTCCACCCGGCCTATAATGGGCGGCACATATCCTCGAAAGTGAGCCTCCAAGCGGGCCGCTGACGCTTCTTTGGAGCTGATGGCCACCAGTTTGGTAGGAAGTGTCTGAGTCGGCAGGGCTCCACCGCCTACCATCGAGGAGCCATCCATTATTGTCACTTCAATTGACTCAGGGATGTTGGCCCGCAGAGCTTTTGCCAAAACTTGGGCTCGATCTAGCAGAGTTTTCTGGTCGGTGGCAATCATCTTAAGGGTGGGGATGGCCTGGATGGCAGTATCTTCGTCTCGATAGAGCCTGAGGGTGGCCTCCAGAGCCGCCAGGGTCAACTTGTCAACTCGAAGGGCACGGGTGAGCGGATTTCGTCTCAGTTCCGCAATGAGCTCTCTCCTCCCCAAAATAATTCCCGCCTGCGTGCCTCCCAATAGTTTGTCACCACTAAAGGTAATTACATCCGCACCAGAACGGACCGTGTCTTGGACCAGTGGTTCTCCCTGGAGCCCAAAAGGAGTGACATCAACAAAGCAGCCGCTGCCCAGATCCTGCATGACAGGGACTTCATGTTTCCGCCCCAGTTCCACCAGTTCCTCGAGACCCACTTCGGCAGTAAATCCGACAATCTGGTAGTTACTGGCGTGCACATCCAGCAGGAGTGCGGTTTCAGGACCGATAGCTCCTTCATAGTCAGCAAGGTGGGTCCGATTGGTGCAGCCCACCTCCCTAAGACGGGCGCCGCTTCGAGACATGATGTCGGGGATCCGGAATGAGCCGCCGATCTCAACCAACTGTCCTCTCGACACCACAACTTCCTTGCCCTGAGCCAAGGTGTTGAGGGCAAGCACCACTGCGCCCGCATTATTATTGACTACCAGAGCCCCCTCTGCGCCAGTTATTTCACACAATATGGCCTCGGCATGGACATAGCGAGACCCCCTTCTCCCCACCTCCAGATCGTACTCCAAGTTGGAGTAGCCGCTACCGATGAGCTGCAGCCTGTCCAAGGCGTCCTGACAAAGAAGTGAACGGCCCAAATTGGTATGGACGATGATACCTGTACCGTTAATAACCCGACGTAGGGTAAAAGAGGCCAGGTGCTGTATTTCCGCGAGAATCTCTTTCACCAAGTTAGCCTGTTCGAATCCCTGCGAGTCAAAGGCGGCCTTTCCGTTCAGGATGGCTTGCCTATTCCGGTCCAGAACGTTCCGAACCGCTCGCACCACCAGCGTGCGAGGATAGGTCTCCACCGCCTCACTGATAGACTCCTGGCGTAAAAGTTCGTCAACCGCCGGTAGAGAACGCAGCATTTCCTTGCTGTCCGAATCTTGCATGATGATCAACCCTCGGAGATTTAGCTAAAGTCAGTGGCTACAAGGGTATCAAATTGAACCACAAAGAGCACCAAGGGCACAAAGAGGAACGAAGTTGAGATAAGCTTTTTCTCCACTCCAGATATAAATCAATCTTCTTTGTGATATCCGTGGTTAAGACTATCCCCGGTGACCGACGACAGAATTTATGGTCGCAAGAGTGTAACCGGCATTCGGGATCTCGCTTAGAGGTTGGCACTTCACTACTACAAACGTGCTGAAATAGCAAGGATTTTTGGGTATTCCACGTCTTATGGAGCCCAAGGGCCATTCAACCAGAAATATTAATCTTAGCCCGGATATTTCATGAATTGCTGTCGCGAGACCACGAAGATGGGCGTGCCACCGGGCAACCGCAG
>CBFDBW010000558.1:0-1983 GCA_965603145.1 uncultured Syntrophobacterales bacterium | reverse complement strand
CTACAAGCCCTCATGGCCGGCCCCCACCTTGATATTTTTGCAGGTGGAAGTCTTCTGGTGGCTTAACGCTGAACAATCCAGCGGGGAGTTCAGTATTTTCCTGTAGGTTTGAAAGATATATCACGGTCCAGTCTTTACTGGACTCTAGGATAGAAATCTCCTCAGGCAACCAGGTGTTGGGATCGATCTTGATCTCCAACCGCTTGAAATAACGGGCCCGTCTGGCGGACTTTGGCTCCAGGGTCATTTGAATCCATTTACGGCTGCCCCCGCGAGCTACTATTGCGACCTGGATTTGGTATTGGCGCTGGAACGTTTCCGGATCATCAGTCGCACCAGTGATTCGCTCCAAAAGTCCTCCCCCGAATGGTTGGCGGTAAAGACTTGCCTTCTTGAGGTCAGGGTAGAGAAGCAGAATTCTATCATCCTGGGTTACCAGGGTGAGTGGGGCAGGTTGGATCACCTCCCAGCGCAAACGGCCTGGCGGCTGCCAGTAGAGGAGACCCTCCGACTCCATGGGGGTTACCAAGAGCCGGGAGAATTTCCGTTGTTCAAAATTTCCTTGCAGGCTTTTTAAGGTCTTGGATTTTGCTTGAAGTTGTTCCAGAACTTCGGCTGCGGTTAATTGAGTCTCAGCATTTGCCTTCTGAAAAGACAAGAACGAGGTACCATACAGGATCAACCCAATACTGAGGAAAAAGGTCAATCCTTTAAGATTTAAGATTGCAGATTTAAGATTGCAGATTGTAAATTTATAATTCCCAATCATGTTCGTTATTCCCAAATCTCAAATCTCAAATCTGAGATCTGCATTCTTATATTGGATCCACCAGATACCATTGGTCCGGGTAGCGGCGGATGTATCGTTCAAACACCCTCGCCACCTGTAGCAGGTTGTGTTGCAGCGCCTCTCCCCGGTCAGGGCCATAGTGGAGTTCTAACGGGGACTCGATGATGCCGCGGTAACGCCCAGGCGCCTCCATGACTGAGAAAGCGGGAATAATCGGCGCTCGGGCAGCCATGGCCAGGAGCACCGGTCCCACTGGCAGCCGCACCGGGCGGCCGAAAAAAGTCGTGACCTCCGACCTTTCTGAAAATGGTTTGTCGCCCAAAACTGCCACCAGTTCATTCCGATCCAGGGCCTTGACCAATTCAATGGCACCGAAGGTCGACTCCTCCACTTCAATGATGCGGATGCCGTGGCGCGATCGCATCACATTGACAAGTGTGTTGGTGAATAAGGTGTTGTGTTTGATGGCAACTACATTCACCGGATAGCCCATGGCCCTCAACCCCAAGCCGCCAATTTCCCAGTGACCAATATGAGCGGTCAGGAGCACTGCACCCCTGCCTTTGGCCAAGGCTTCATCTAGATGGTGCCGTCCTTCGTAAAGCCGAGCAAATGCCTGGCTTTCCTCCAGGTTCATACTAAGGAGGCGGAAGAAATCGGCAATGTATATGCCGTAGTTTTGGAAAAATCTCCAAAGAAGGAGACGCCGACCTGCAGGCGGCTGATATCCATTGAAGATGACATCCAGATTTTGTGAAACGTGGCGCCGGTCTCGTGGTGAAAATACAAAAGCCAGGGCAGCAACCAGACGCGCCAGCCCATAGGTGACCGGTGTTGGCAGCGACTGAACCGTCTTCAGTGCCTGCCGATACCAGAAGGGTTTGTCTAGAAAATGTTCGCGCATAACCAATCAAAACTTAAGAACACTCTCGAGCTTTGGAGTGTCCAAGTATTGGGTATAAAAATCAGAAAATTCACCGTGCCGCTATGATTCGATTGCTGGCATGTGGTTTACAATTTTTTCAGGTGGAGCTCGGTTGCACTCTGGATAACTCGTTAATTTCCATAGACCTTAACCACTCCCTTTGATAGTGTAAATGGCAGCAGCTGTCAACACTCCTCCGTCCCCTGCCAGTATCGACCGGGCGATGGTGGGGAGAAGCTTTTATTTCGTTAGCGATTTAGATTATAAT
>CBFDBW010000557.1:0-1990 GCA_965603145.1 uncultured Syntrophobacterales bacterium | reverse complement strand
AGCAGCCTTTTAAGAATATTAGGCAAAAAAATAAGATGAAAGTCAATCTGAGAATGATTAGAGTAAGTGGAGAAGGGAAGGGTGGCTGCCAGAGCGATCCCCGGGTATCGTACTAACTGATTACTGAAGACATTAAGAAATGGTAAGAAATCATACCGGACGAGGCGAAGACGAGATCCGGTATCCAGTAACGTTACTGTTTCCCTGCTTTCCGGACAGTCGCTTCGCGCCTTCCGGAATGACGAATAAGGAGGATTTGCCATGCAAACAAGATATCTAGCTCTAATTATGGCGTTCGCTATGGTTGCCCTTGGTGCAGCCACGGTGGGGGCGCACTGTGAGATTCCCTGCGGGATCTATGATGATCAGCTGAGGGCAGATTTAATCGCAGAGCATTCAACTACTATTGAAAAGTCGATGAAAAAAATTGTGGAGTTGAGCAAGCAAAATTCCGTAAACTACAACCAGCTTGTTCGCTGGATTTCAAATAAGGAGAAACACGCCGACGAGATCCAGCACATTGTCACTCAATACTTCATGACCCAGCGCATTAAGCCAGATGCCAAAAAGTACTCGGAGAAACTGGCTGTCTTGCATAAAATGCTAATCTACGCCATGAAGTGCAAACAGGGCACCGATGTTGCCCACGTTAGCACTTTACGGTCACTAACGAAGGAGTTTGAAATCCTTTATTTCGGCCACTCTAATAAGTAGTGGCCTAGGGCCTAAGGTGCAACAGCGGTAGTCTTTGCTATTCGTATCATCTCCTGGGAGGAATGAAATCGTCTGATGGACTCGAGATTGGAAGATCTTCTGGCTGACAAGATGAATCTGGAACGGATTCTCGATAGCCTCATGGAAGGTATTATCGCTCACGACAAGGAGAGACGCGTTCTTTTCTTCAATAGAGCCGCTGAAAAGATAACCGGATACGACCGGGCGGAGGTCTTGGGAAGGGACTGCCACGACGCCTTCGGGTCACCGTTTTGCGGTGGCCGTTGCTCCTTTTGTGGCGAACCGCCCAATACCTGGACAAATGTTGACTATCCCCTCAACCTTGTTACCAAAGAGGGCAGTTCCCGGCGGATTGAGATGTCGGTTACCGGCATGACTGATGAAACCGGCTGTTTCGCTGGTGTGCTTGCTGCCTTTCGAGATGTAACCGATCTGATCGGGCTGCAAATAAGGCTAGGCCAGATTACCAGCTTTGCCGGCATCATTGGCCAAGATCACAAGATGCTACAGGTCTTCGAGCAGATCCGAGAATTGGCCACCAACGACTACCCGGTGCATATAATGGGGGAGACCGGTACCGGCAAAGAATTGGTAGCGGCCGCCATCCACAATGAGAGCCGACGGGGCGGGGGGCCATTTGTTCCCATCAACTGTGGTGCCCTGCCGGAGGGCGTGCTAGAAAGCGAGCTTTTCGGCCATGTCAAAGGTGCATTTTCCGGTGCGATCCGCGACAAGAAAGGACGCTTTGAGTTGGCCGATGGGGGGGGCATCTTTTTGGATGAGGTAGTAGATCTAACCAAAAGCATGCAGGTAAAACTCCTTCGCGTCCTCCAGGAAGGAACCTTCGAGCATGTAGGCGGCGAAGAGACAGTTTCTGTGGATGTAAGGGTAATCAGTGCTGCCAACCGTGACCTGAAGCGTGAGGTGGAACGGAATAATTTCCGCGAAGATCTCTACTATCGACTTAACGTGGTGCCCATTGAGTTGCCACCACTTCGTGAGCGTAAAAATGACATCCCCTTGCTGGCTGAGGAATTTTTGAGACAAGCGGGCGAACAGGGGCAGAAAACGGCTGGTCTTTCCAAGAAAGCCCTCTCCATGATGATGGACTATCTCTGGCCTGGGAATGTGCGCGAACTCCAGAACGCCCTCCACTATGCTCTGGTGAAATGTAAGGGGAGACTGATTCGGCCAGAGGAACTGCCGCTGGAGATAAAGGCTGGAAGGTCTCGCCGGGGACCGACGCGAAAGCTCA
>CBFDBW010000556.1:0-1993 GCA_965603145.1 uncultured Syntrophobacterales bacterium | reverse complement strand
ATATGTCCCTGGTTATTCCTTTTTCCTGCTCCAGCAGAGCCAACAAGACATGCTCGACATCCCATTGGTTATGGTGATAGCGACGAACCAATTCCTGTGAAGCAGCCAGGACCTCCTGCGCCTGTTCAGTAAATCTCTCTGGTTTCAACTTTCTATACCTCCTGACTGTCTGTTTTGTCACCCCTGGCAATACCGAAGTGTCCGGTTCTCTCGCTCTGATACGAAGGACAGATCAGTAGCTAAATGGGTTCTAAATCTCATTCCATTCCGCGTCTTCTATTATGTCCTCTATGACGTCTTTTATTTCAGCCCCGGCGACTTTGCCAATTCTTCTCTCCATTTCCTCAAGCTGCTGCTGCATCTCTCTCATCCTCTGCATCAATCTCAATGCCACCTCCACTCCAGCCAGATTAACACCACAATCGCTCATCAGCGCCTTGACATAGCGTAGCCGCTCAATATTTTCTTCCGAATAGAGACGGATATTGCCACTTGAGCGCTCCGGTTCGACCAGCCCCAGCCTTTCGTAATACCGCAACGTATGCGCTTCTATGCCTATCATTCCGGCAGCTACGCTTATTACGTATCTCGGCCTTGATTCCCAGTCCGTCATGGTGACACCTCACTTTATGCGGTTCGCAGGCACCGCAGTCTCTCGAATAGCCTTCTTTCCTCCTCTGTTAAATTGGCGGGCAGCACCACATTCACCTTGGCAAACATGTTACCGCAATTGGCATTGCCTAGTTGGGGCATGCCCTTGCCCGCCAGGCGAAAAACCTTCCCATTCTGAGTCTCCGGCGGAATCTTGAGAGATAGATTGCCGTCTAGAGTGGGTAATCGAACCTCGCCACCCAGTATGGCGATAGCTAAGGGCACTGAGACGTCGGTATAGAGGTCATCGCCCTTGCGCTCAAAGAGCTTATGGGGGAGGATTCTCACTATCAGATAAAGGTCTCCTTTGTTGCCCCCGGCACGACCCGGCGCGCCTTCTCCGGACATACGAATCCTCGAGCCATCTTTAGCTCCCGGGGGAATCTTGACCTCCAGGCGCCTGGGAATCACTTTGCCACCGGTGCCGCTGCAAATAGTACAGACTCGATTGCCTACCCTACCTGTGCCCCCACAGGCCGTGCAGGGCTCAGTCGTCTGAAGCTGTATCACACGCTTAGAGCCATGGTATGCTTCCTCCAGGCTAATCTCGACCGGTGATTCCACATCCTGGCCGCGCTGCGGTCCACGCCTCATCCTAGAGCCCATGCCAGCGTCGCCGAATAAGCTTGAAAAAATATCGCCCAGGCCGCTCACGTCGCCATATTCAAAAGTTGTGTCGCCTTTCCCACCATCCCAGCGCACTCCCTGTTGGCCTCCGGCTTTCGCAGATTGCTCAGCATATTCCCACTGCTCACCGAATTGGTCGTATTTCTTCCGTTTCTCAGGATTGGAAAGGACTTCATAGGCCGCATTCATCTCCTTAAATCTTGCCTCAGCAGATTCGTCGCCCGGGTTAAGGTCAGGATGATGTTTGCGAGCCAAACGGCGGTACGCCTGCTTGATTTCTTTCTCCGAGGCATTTCTATTCACGCCCAGAATCTGGTAATAGTCCTTATTTGCCATCTTTCTTCTCTACCGATTTGCTACACAATTATAGAATTATTGAAAGCTTTTGTCAAATAATATTGTCAATCGTTGAGAAAACCCGACAATAGTGTTTAAGATTCCTGTAATATTGGCAAAACTGAGAGTGGGGCTCAGTGACAAACTAAGAAAAGGAGGTAAGACAACAAATGGCTATAGAAAGGTGGCAGCCGCTCAGCGAACTCATGAGTCTGAGACAGGCAATGGACAAACTGTTTGAAGACAGCTTTATCCGGCCGTCTCGTGGTTTGGCTGCTCTTGGTGAAGTACCCGTACCAGCCCTGGATGTGTACCAGACACCCAACGAGTTGGTGGTGAAGACGACTTTGCCCGGACTGAAGCCAGAGGATGTCACCAT
>CBFDBW010000555.1:0-1996 GCA_965603145.1 uncultured Syntrophobacterales bacterium | reverse complement strand
GGGCGTACCAGATTGCTCCATATCGACTATGCGCCTTTGGAGCGCGTCGGCTCCATATACTGAAGGAAACCCTAACGTTGCATACCCAAACCGGTAAAAATAGCTACGCTCGCGTGATAGTGCGCCATCTGCGAGTGTGCTCGCCTCGGACAGGATCTCACGTACGGTCAAGTACTGTTCATCCTGTCCCAGCCTGCGCGCGCTCACATTTGGCGCACTCTGACGCGTTTTTCCTCGGCGTGGGTATGCAATATTAGGGTAAGAACCCTAAACGAGCAGGGTGATCCATCACCTAAACGGAGGAACACCGTAAAGTGGGCGGAGAAAACTACGATCAGACCCTGAGCTATCTCTACGACCTGCAGAAGTATGGCATCAAGTTCGGCCTTTCCAGTACCAGCAGCTTGTTGGGGCGGATCGGAAATCCCCAGGCAGGGTTGAAGACAATCCACATTGCCGGTACCAACGGTAAAGGGTCCACTGCAGCCATGCTTTCCTCTATTCTGGTGCGGGCAGGCTTCAAGGTTGGCTTATATACTTCGCCTCATCTGGTCAGATTCAATGAGCGCTTTCGCCTGAACGAGCAGGATATTGGGGACGAAGAGATTCTGGCTGTCTTCGAGAGAGTGAGGGCTGTAGTGGATGAACGCGAGCCGCCCACCTTTTTTGAGATGACCACAGCCATGGCACTCAGCCTTTTTGCGGAAAAGGGGGTGGATTGGGCTATCTTGGAAGTAGGTATGGGAGGGCGTCTTGATGCCACCAACGTGGTCAAACCACAACTCACAATTATCAACAACGTATCTTTTGACCATCAGGAGTTTCTCGGCTCCACCCTGAGTCGAATCGCCCGGGAAAAAGCGGGGATTATTAAAAAGCAAGTACCACTGATAACCGCAGTGAAACAACCAGTGGCCCTAGCGGTTATTAAAACCAGGTGTTCGGCCCTCAATGCTCCCTGTTATCGTCTTGGCCGGCAGATCAAGGTCCGGACTTTGGGTGAACAGCGCTTTTCCTACAGCGGCTTGGGCTGGCGACTGGAAAATCTACATTTGCCCCTTGCCGGTCGCCACCAGGTGGTGAATGCTGCCACTGCCTTGGGGGGTCTTGAGGTTCTGGAGCGAGGGGGTTACTATAATCTGGACGCAGAGCAGATCAGAGAAGGGTTGGTCAAAACCCGCTGGCCCGGAAGACTGGAATTGCTTGGCATGCAGCCGCCAGTTCTTTTGGATGGGGCCCACAACTACGCCGGTATAGTGGCTCTCCGTCGGGCCTTGCAGGAAGAGTACACCTATAGAAGACTCATCGTAGTGCTGGGGATTATGGCAGACAAGGATCTTCGCGGTATGTTTCTCAGACTTGCCCCGTTGGCAGAGCGTATCATTCTCACCCGGCCCACATATGAAAGGGCAGCAGAGCCGGAGTCCCTCCGAGCGGTGGCAGGGGAATTTGCCGAACGAACTGAGCTGATTAGACCTGTTGGAGAAGCGCTCGAGAGGGCTATGGGGTTGGCCACTTCCGAAGATCTGGTACTGGTGACTGGCTCGCTCTACTTTATCGGTGAGGTCAAGGAGATCCAGGAAGAAAAGAACAGGGCAAACCCAGTGAAATATCGGGGCTAGTTCTACCACCCCGTTCGTGCTGAAATACCCATCCTCACAGGGTAGGCTATGAGAAAGACTGTAAGAATCGTTGGGCTTTGCCTATTGGTATCATTCTTATTCTTTCCTGACTTACCCGTGGGATCCCAGGACAGAGTTGAAAAGACCGTCGCTGCACCGGGAGAAGATTCAGGGTACCGGTTGCGGGCCGACCATTTTTCCTACGATGAGCGCCAGAATATCTATACGGCAAGGGGAAATGTTACCCTGTACGCCCCAGGCAGGGTGATCACCGCCGATGAGATGCGTTTGGACGCGCTTACCCGTGAGGCTATTCTTGAAGGTGACATTCGCATCGAGCAAGGCGATGACTGGCTGGAAGGGGAGAAGGCATT
>CBFDBW010000554.1:0-2010 GCA_965603145.1 uncultured Syntrophobacterales bacterium | reverse complement strand
GTTGATTCTCCTCTCACCAGTGGCTGACATGGTGTTGATGAATACGGCTTTTCCCAGCCACCCCTCCGAGTTGCCGCCCTCTGAGGGTCCTGTCATTCTCCAGATATCGGATCAGTCGCGGCCCCAGATGGAGCTGTCAAAAGGGAAATTTCTGGTCGCCAGTAAACAGCTTAGAGATCCTCAGTTCTTTGAAACGGTCGTGCTCCTGATTGATTATGGTAGCCAGGGGGCCATGGGTCTGGTAATTAATCGACCCACCACGGTCAAACTTTCAAAAGTGTTGCCGGAGATAGAGGGGTTGCAGAAACGGTCTGATACTATTTATCTGGGCGGGCCTGTGGCCAAGAACCAGTTGATGCTTCTCATACGAACTGATAGTCCACCTGAGGGATCTCGCCTCGTATTTAAGGACATCTACCTCAGCTCCAGTCAGACGATAATCGAGAAAATGATCGACAATCCCGACACCCCAGAGAAATTTCGGGTTTATGCGGGTTATGCCGGTTGGGCGCCTGGGCAATTGGACCAAGAAGTGTCGAGAGGCGGCTGGCATATTTTACAGGCCGATGAAGAGAGTGTTTTCGATAAAACTCCTCTGGAGATCTGGCCGGAACTCATTCGGAGGAGCTCCGCTTTGTGGGTCCGGCTACAGTGGCCGCTTGTCAGTGCGAAATGGGATTAAAATCATGGATCGATATACTGGCCCGCATAAGTTTGACATGGAAGGCTGGATTAGTTGTGCACCCTTTGAGCGGTTGTTGCACATGGAGATTGTCGAAGCCTCCGACGGTCGAGCCACCCTGACCATGCCTTTTCTTATCGACTACGCTCAAGGCGCTGGGCTCATGCATGGTGGTGCTCTGGTTAGTCTGGCCGACACCGCGGTTGTCATGGCCATCAAGAGTTTGGCTCCGGTTCAAACTCACTTTGCCACGATTTCTCTGGAGTCGAAATTTCTCTACCCTGTCAAGCAAGGGGTAGTTACCGCCAGGGCAAAGATCATTAAACAAGAAGGAAGAATACTGCAAGGGCAGGCAACTGTTTACAATGAAGAGGAAAGACCGGTGCTGGAGTTCTCTTCTACCTTTAAGGTTGCCAAAGACAGCATAATTAGAGGAATTACCTTTCAATAGAGAGGTAATTCTCAGTGAAAATGCTCCAGCGAGCGCATTCCCGTAGCTTGCTGCGGGGTTAGCGAGCGAACTACAATAAAATGGATTCATTCCTTACATTTCGAAGATTCCCTGCAGCTTGCTGCAGGGAGCTTCAATTGATTAATAGAATCTTTTGCCTCAATAATTGAGAAGAAGCACTGATCCAGTCTTTGAGGCCGAGGTCTCGAGCAGTGAAAACGTTTCAGCTTCTGGTGTTGATTTTTGTGCTTTCATGTAACCTGGTCTATGCTGAAGAAGCGGAGGTCTTGAAGGTCAAGGTAAAACGCACTGGCGACAATGTTTATTATTTTGACGTTACCGTGACTCATAAAGACGAAGGCTGGAATCACTATGCGAATAAGTGGGATGTTGTTGCTCCGGACGGAACCATTCTTGGCACTCGTACTCTTTACCACCCACATGTCCAGGAACAACCTTTCACAAGGAGCCTGTCAGGAGTGAAGATACCCGAAGGAGTTCGCAGCGTAACTATTCGTGCCCACGATTCGGTACACGGATATGGGAGTAAAGTCATGACAATTGATTTGCCCCAATGAGGTGTAGACAACATACTCATCTACTTCGTTGCCATCACTGCTTCTAACCCTTACCGGGCGCTTGCGGACTGCCCGTTTCGCATCGTAGTCATGACATGAAGAGGAAGAGGGCAGACTATTTGAGAGGGTTGAGTAAGCCTACTCCATACTCGAGCAGTGCGAGTTGTGTCCAAGGCAATGCGGGGCGAATCGGAAAAACGGTGAACCAGGACTCTGCCGGGTTTCATTCCTGAACAGATTTTGCGACTTGGTAACTCTTTACACAATGATCCCATTTATGTGTATCGGTTGAACAATTG
>CBFDBW010000553.1:0-2029 GCA_965603145.1 uncultured Syntrophobacterales bacterium | reverse complement strand
TGGGGCGGTTGCCCTGCCCGTTACATGAAAAAGAATCCCCTGTCTCCCAAAGAGATCGAGTCGGCCATAGAGAAACTGCAGCCATATCAGGGGGTTGTAGCTACTAATATGCGCAGAGAATACTCCAGCCATTACCGGGAAGAGGCCGCAAAGGAAAGTGCCGGGGTGGACTGGCAAGGTATTGCAAAGAGCTTCGAACCAACAGTCAAAGAACGACGGGAGGTGGTTTTCTTAGGGAGCGCAGGGCAGCGGGTGATAACTGGAGGCACCCTATTGGGTCGGGCAGCCATTCTAGCTGGCATGAATGTCACTCAAAAGAACGACTACAACATAACAGTCATGCGGGGGCCGTCTGTCACCGAGGTTATTGTTTCACCCCAAGCAATTACTTACACGGAGGTAGGAAAACCTGACGTGATCGTAGCACTTTCCGAAGATGGCGTTCGGAAGTGTTGGGGACTCTTCCAGAAAATGGAAAAGGAGGGACGAGTTATTCTAGCGGCAGGAGTTGAAATTCCCACTACCGATGCTCAGGTCCTGGAAGTAGATTTCAAGGCTGGAGGAATAAAGAAGAAGGAGAGAGCTCTTGCGGCCCTGTCTTTGCTGGCCAGGTCTGGGGACCCGGTTACGTTGGAGATGCTCGAGGAAGCTCTTAAGCAGAGTTTTCAGGGCAAGAGACTTGATGAAGCACGTGGTGTTCTAGAGAAAGCGGCGGCAATATCGGTTTAAACGCAAAGCGCATAGCGTCAATCGTTCAAATCGTTGAAGGCGTTGAAATCGTATTTTAAATTTCAAAATCCGCAATCCGCAATCCGAAATTTTTCTCTATGCTCTATGCCCTATGCTTTCTGCCTACTGAATTCTGGATTCTGACTGCTAACTTCTCTTGTTAGTGCCTAGTTGAAGTTACACTAGCTGGATGTTTTCCCACCAAAGGCATCGTGCCCCGTAATATCCCTGCCAAGAATGAGAGTGTGAATGTCGTGAGTGCCCTCATAGGTGTAGACCGCTTCCAGGTTTAGCATGTGCCTAATGACGTGGTAATCTAGGGCGACGCCATTGGCGCCGAGGATATTTCTGGCGGTGCGGGCAATCTTGAGGGCCTCTGAGACATTGTTCATCTTGGCCAGTGAAATCTGAGTATGGCGTGCCTTGCCATCGTCTTTCAACCGCCCGAGTTGAAGGCAGAGCAATTGAGCCTTGGTAATCTCGGCGAGCATTTTGACAAGTTTGCGTTGCACCAACTGAAAGGAGGCAATGGGGACCTCGAATTGAATACGACTCTTGGCATAATCCAGTGCCACCTCGTAGCAGGCCATTGCCGCCCCCACCGCACCCCAGGCAATTCCGAAGCGGGCTTCGTTAAGACACAAAAGTGCTGATTTGAGTCCTTCAGTACCCGGCAAGAGGTTCTCAGTCGGTACTCTTACCTCGTCCAGCATGAGACCTGAAGTCACCGAGGCCCGGTGGGAATACTTGCGAGCGATGTCGAAGGCCTCAAAACCAGGTGTACCTTTTTCCACCAGGAAGCCACGAATGGTTTCTTCGGTCTGAGCCCAAATAACCGCCACATCTGCGATTTCTCCATTGGTGATCCACATCTTGCTGCCATGGATAATATAGTCGCCGCCTTTTTTCGTGGCTCGAGTTTTTAAGTTTCCGGGATCAGAACCTATGTCGTACTCGGTAAGACCGAAGCAGCCCACCTTCTCACCCTTGGCCATGGCGGGTAGCCAACGGGCTTTCTGATCTTCAGTACCGAAGGTGTAGATGGGGTACATTACCAGCGAATTTTGCACCGAAACAAACGAACGCAGACCACTGTCACCCCGCTCCAACTCCTGACACGCCAAACCATAGTCCACATTGCTCATCCCAGGGCAGTCGTATCCCTGGATCTTGATACCCAGTAATCCCAACTGAGCCAACTGGGGAATCAAATCCGGATCAAAGTAGCCCTGCTCGAAGTACTCCTCTACCTTAGGCATATATTGATTGTCTATCCAACGTCGCACAGTATCCCGAACAC
>CBFDBW010000552.1:0-2040 GCA_965603145.1 uncultured Syntrophobacterales bacterium | reverse complement strand
GCGTGGCCTGGCAGCCCTCTAACATGAGCTTCAGCGTCCAGAGTGAAAAAACAGATCTGGAGTACTCCCCCAGCACCCTGAACTCTCTCTTCGCCCAGAGGCGCAACCTACTAAGACCTTCTTTCTACCGTATGCTTCTGGACGCATTTCGCTTTCGCCGTGAGGCTCAAGAGATATTGCGGGCCAATGACTATGAAACCACGCTCGGAGCTTATCTGGAGGGAAAGGGCTATTCCCAGACCTTTATCCATCATTTCATTATCCCCATGGGAGAGGCAATCTGGTCGGCTGATCCCAAGCAATTCAATGAGTTTCCGGTTCATTACTTTGTTCAGTTTTTCAACAACCATGGTTTTCTCAAGGTGAAAGATCAGCCTCAGTGGCAGGTCATCAAAGGTGGTTCAAAAAGTTACGTAGAACCTCTTACCAGGTCTTATAAAAACAAAGTGAGACTCAGTTGCCCTGTGGAGTCCATTAAGCGACACACTGATTATGTAGAGGTGAGGCCGCGGCATGGTGAAGTGGAGAGATTCGATCAAGTTGTAATAGCAGCTCACAGCGATCAGGCTCTCGCCATGCTGGCCGATCCCTCCGATGTGGAACGGGAGCTATTGGAGGCGATCCCGTATCAGGAGAATCTGGCCATCTTGCATACCGACTCCTCCCTTCTGCCCAAGAGAAGAGGTGCCTGGGCAAGCTGGAACTACCATATTCCCCGGGTGGACTTGGGGAGGGTAGCTCTGACCTATTACATGAATATGCTCCAAAGCCTAACCCCACCGCTTGATTTCTGCCTAACCCTCAATCGGCCTGATATTATTGATCAAACCAAGATCATCAGAGAGTTCAACTACCACCATCCGGTCTACGCTCCCCAGGGTCCTATGGCCCAGAAGCGTCGCCTGGAGATAAACGGTGTCAATCGCACCTATTTCTGCGGTGCCTACTGGGGCTATGGTTTCCATGAAGACGGGGTAAACAGCGCTCTGGCTGTGTGTGAGCATTTCGGGAAATCCCTGTGAAGTTTAAGAGCTGCATCTACGAGGGACACGTTCGCCACCGTCGCTTCCGTCCGGTGGAGAACTCCTTTCGCTATCGTATTTTCTTTATGTTCCTCGACCTGGAGGAACTGCCGGGACTGTTCCACAGGAATATTTTCTGGTCGCACGATCAGGTTAATCTCGCTTATCTGCGCCGTCGGGATCACCTGGGCGATCCGAGAGTTCCACTCCAGCAAGCTGTCCGGGACCTTGTCGACGAACGATTAGGAAAGCGGCCGGTCGGCTCCATTCGTATGCTCACTCACTTGCGCTACTTCGGCTATTGCTTCAATCCTGTTAGTTTCTATTACTGCTACGATGAATCCGATGAGCAGGTGGAGACCGTGGTGGCTGAGATTCACAACACCCCGTGGGGTGAAGAATATTGTTACGTTCTGGGTGAAGAGCTAAATGAGCACCCTGCCAAAGGGTGGAGACGTTATCAGTTTGGCAAAGATTTTCACATCTCCCCTTTCATAGATATGGACATCTGGTACGACTGGAGATTTAGAGAGCCCGGCCAATCATTGAGTGTGCACTTGACTAACATAGAAAAGGGCAGGAAACTCTTTGATGCCACTCTGACCCTGAACCGCAGAGAAATGAGTAGCCGTGATTTGAACAAGGTTCTATTAGCCTATCCCTTCATGACCCTTAAGGTTACCACTATGATATATCTCCAGGCCCTTAGGCTATGGGCCAAGGGGGCGGTTTTTTATGTCCATCCAGACAAAAGAGACTAGACCATGACCAACTCCATTGTGCCGGCGGAAGCTTCTGCTATTGAGCAGACGAAACCAAGCCGGTTTGATCAGCTTGCCAAGAAATTATTTTTTTCTCTCCTTTGTGGCCTGCGCCGGGGAGAACTCACGATAATCGACGGCTCTGTCCTTCATATCTTCGGTGAAAAAAGCGGCCAATTCCCCTTGGAAGCAACAATCACCATTCACCATCCCCGTTTCTACAGCTCCATTGTATTCGGGGGCAGTATCGGTGCCGG
>CBFDBW010000551.1:0-2052 GCA_965603145.1 uncultured Syntrophobacterales bacterium | reverse complement strand
GCTAAATAAAGAGGCAAGTCGTAAGTGGGAGAAAAAAGTGGGCAGAAAATGAAAACGGTCAACAGGCGCGTAGTGAGAGCCTGCGAATGCAAGTGGGAAGGTCTCATCGGTTGGAAAAAGAAAGGCGAAAGAAAAAAAACAGGATACAATAGAGTCTCCGGCATGCCAAAATCACTGCGGGATTCGATCGGGCTGAGACCAAAGGCGTAGAAAGAATCCTTTCTGTGAGCAGGCATGCCGGTTTGGATCAGGAAGAGTCAAAGCGGATCTGATAGCGACCGCTATAGAGATTTAGGAAAGCGGTGGGGGACAAGCGCAGGTTGCGCCAGGCTTCGAGCAAGCGGAAAGCGATATTTTTGAGGGAGCCGAGGCCGTTGGGGAAGGCATTGCGGAAGAGACTGCCTTTCTCCATGAGTTGAAAGATGAGATGGGCAATTTGGAGTAAGAAGTAGAAGACTTGCCGGGCGGTACCATCCTGGGAGTAGGGGTGTTCGAGATTGTAGCCGCCATTTTTCTGGATATTGAAGCCTTCGTTCTCGATCTTCCAGCGCAAGCGACCGCCCTGGTTGGCTAAGGTGTCAACATTGTTTTGGGTGGGGATGAAGTTGGTCAACCACTTGAAGGTGGTGGTGTTGAGGTGCCCATGACGATTGGGTTTGGTTTCCTGGCAAACGATCAGGTTCAGGTTGTGACTGCGCTTCTGGCTGTCTTCATAGGTGATGTGCTTGACCCAGCGATAGTCTTGCACAATCTCTCGTTGTACACCCAGGAGCAGACGTTTATGGTTTTCAGGCACATGCGGCAAGACGGTCTGGTAAGAACGATGCACGTTGACCAGGTCCTTGTCCTGGAGCACAATCAGGTAGCGCCAGTTGAAGTCTTCACAGAGCTGGAAAGTGGGACCACCGGCAAAGAGACCATCCAGCAGCAGACAGATGGGTAAACGCGGAAAACGCTGCTTGAGCCGTTCAGCCAGACGATAGAAGGCTTTCAGTTCACAATCCTGCTTACTGGCCTGGGGATCCGTGTTCTCAATAAACTCGGTCATGATGGAGAACACAAAGCCGTTGGCCATCACCAATTTAGCTTCCAGGACCGGGTGATAGTAGATCGTCTCCCCATTGTTCAGTTTTTTGGTCAGACAGTAGGGGCAGTGTCGTTCCCGAAAGGTCAGCATCCCGGTGCCATCCACGGCAACCGTAAAGTTGTCAAACAGCCGCCAGCGATAGAGCACTTTCTTGCGGATCAACACTTCTACCAAACGGCACACCACTTCCTGCATCTCATCCGGCCGCAATCTTTGAAAACCGTAATTCAGTGTATCCCCGTGCGGCACGGCTGCCACCTCGAACCAGATTTCCATCTTGGCTTGCGAAGGGCCATTCTCCCGCAGTTGATATTGGATTTGCCGCCGTGACCCCAAGCGAAACAGGAACAGCAACACCCCTGTGAACAATAATTGCACCAAAGGATAGGTAATCAAGTCCAGGTTGCGCCCATCGACCACCCCCCTGAAGATTGTCTGCCAGCTGCCAAAGTAATGGGCTACCGTACCCACCAAGGCTTTCAGTATGGCTTGCTGTTCCCCATTGTCCTCATCCGATCCAGCCGCTTGAATTTTTGTCTCTTTTTGCCCTGTTTTGTTCATACCCCAAGCATACCTGCTTTTGTGCGAAAAACGCTGCCCCCTTTGATCTTTCTCCTTTTTCAGCCTCTCTTGTATTTTTCGCTTTTCACTGTGCGAAAATTAACCCTTCTTCACCGCTGCGAATCTTAAAATTTCTTGACTTTCGCCCCCCTTTTGTGCTATCCTTCCTCATCCAAATGGAGAAGAAATATATGATTCAACGCGAACGTGTAGCCGATAATGTTTATGCTTTCCAGAGTGAAGTTTATGCCCAGGTAACGGCTGGAGCAGTGATTGGACCTGATTGGGCAGTCGCAATTGATACGCTGGCTTACCCGGAGGAAACTTTTGCCATTCGGGATTTCATCGAGCAGGAACTCAATGTACCTGTCCGCTATGTGATCAATACGCATTATCATGCTGAC
>CBFDBW010000550.1:0-2056 GCA_965603145.1 uncultured Syntrophobacterales bacterium | reverse complement strand
TTTGGCCTTGTCCCTGGCCTTGCCTTTTGACTTTTTCTTCTTGGTCATCATTGCTATCCTCCTGTTCTGAGACAACGATTCTCTCTGGCGCCACCCCCAGATCTTCTGCCGGATTCGATCAGCACACCGGCCACTTTTACCCACTGCCTACCCGGTGTCAAGAGTAGATCGAAACGTCCTCCGATGCTCAAGTATGGACCGACTTTATTATAGCTCAGAAGCGACGATGCGGCTATCATCCTTCGGTAATGTGTGCACTCAAAGTCTGATCCTGTTGGCGAAGTGTCCGCGGGGATAAAGGTGGCTATAATCTGGTGAAAGCCAAGCAGACAGGAGAGAAGTGATGTTGAAGCCCAGTCCGAACTATGAGATTCCACAAGAGACCAGTCAGATTGCACACGCGTCATTTCCCAAAGGGAACGCTTTCATGAAGATGCGAGATGAGATGGGGACGATCTTCACAGATGCGGAGTTTGCTGATCTGTATCCTGATCTTGGGCAACCGGCGATCCACCCCTGGCAACTGGCCTTGATCACAGTGATGCAGTATGTAGAGAACCTGACAGACCGTCAAGCGGCTGAAGCGGTCCGAGGTCGGATTGATTGGAAATACGCCTTGGGATTGAGATTGGATGATTCTGGCTTCAATTACTCAGTCTTGAGCGAGTTTCGCCAGCGCCTATTGGAGGGAGGCAAGGAGTCTCTCCTGCTGGAAAGGCTCTTGGAGCGCTGCCAAAGCAAGGATCTGTTGAAGGGGAAGCACCTGCAACGAACCGATGCCACCCATGTGATTGCTAGGATCCGGTGCATGAATCGTCTGGAGATGGTCGGAGAGACCATGAGGCGGGCATTGAACGAGCTTGCCAAGGCGGCACCAGAATGGCTCGAAAAAGAGCTTCATCCGGAGTGGATAGAGCGATACGGGAAGCAGTTTGAGAGCTATCGATTACCGAAGAGCGAAAGCAAAAAACAAGCTTTGGCGCAAGCGATTGGCCAAGATGGTCACCAGTTGCTCCGGGCAGCAAATAGAGAAGGAACGCCAGCCGAGGTGCGGGAATCAGCAAGCTTGGAGACTTTGCGCCGCATATGGGTCCAACAATACTACCTGAAAGGGAAAGAAGTCCATTGGCGTACAAAGAAGGAGTGGGGCCAGCCTCCATCGAGAAAGATGATTGCCTCTCCTGATGAGCCTGATGCTCGTTATGGATCAAAGGGGAGCACATATTGGACAGGGTACAAATTCCATTTGACGGAGAGCTGTGATCCCGAGCATCCGCGACTGATCACACACGTAGAGACGACCCTCGCAACCACCAACGATTTCCAAGTAACGGAGAAGATTCAGGATGATTTAGCGACCCAAGGACGGGCTCCGGAAAAACATTTGGCCGATGGCGGATACGTGACTCTTCAAGTGCTGATCAAAAGCGAGGAGAAGAGCATTGAGCTGATAGGTCCAATAGCCAAAAACCACAGTTGGCAAGCAAAAAGCGACGGGGCCTATGATCACACTCGTTTCCAGATCGACTGGCAGGCCATGCAAGCTACCTGCCCCGAAGGAAAGGTGAGTGTTGCCTGCAGCAAGGGTCGAACAAGAGCGGGAGGTCGCAATATCCATTTCCATTTTGATATTCAGGACTGTGCTGCTTGCGGTGCTCGTTCCCGCTGTACTCGCGCGAAAAAAGCAGGTCGGCAACTATGCATTCTCCCCCAAGAACAGTACCAGAGACTCCAGGAGGCCCGTCAGCGACAAGAGACCGAGCCGTTCAAGTTGCTTTACAAGGCCCGGGCTGGCGCTGAAGGGACTATCTCCCAGGCTATCAATTCCCAAGGGGCGCGCCGAGCGCGCTATCGCGGATTGGCCCGAATGCATCTACAACATCTGGCGACCGCTGCCGCCATCAACTTCACCCGGGTGGCAGATTGGCTCTCCGGACGCAGACCGGAAACGACGCGCATCACACCTTTTCTTGCACTGGCGAGCCAAGCCTGACTTCGCCAACAGGATCATTTCGGTTGGCACAGGGACGATGGCCAGGTCGAGGATTAGGGTGGC
>CBFDBW010000549.1:0-2057 GCA_965603145.1 uncultured Syntrophobacterales bacterium | reverse complement strand
AAACACTCACCAAACAATCGCCAAGCTTTAGCCCAATTGGGGTTCAAATCTACGCTGCGCCCAAGGTGAGTCAGGGCCTCTTCCAGCCTATCTTGCTTTCTGCACAGCTTTGCCAGCTGGAAATGGACGGCAGCATTCTCAGGTTCCAATTCGGCAGCCAGACTGAAGGCATGCTCAGCCTCGCCCTTGTGTGCTAGGCTCAGCAGGGCGCAGCCCAGATTGTAATGAGCCATGAAATCGTTGGGTTCCAATGCGGTTACCCGGGAAAATTCAGCAACTGCTTCCTCGAGTTTACCCATGTTGGCGTAGCAAACCCCAAGGCTATTGTGGACATTCACATTATCGGGATCCAAGGTCAGGGCACTTTGAAACTCCTGCACTGCCTCTTCCAGCCGCCCGCTTTCATAAAACCGATCTCCACTGATATTCATGCTGGTCGCGTCAAAAAGAGTCTGGGTATTGGGCCCGAAGAACCCTGTATGGATCAGTGCCTTGCGGCCGTTGTCCAACATGTCCTGCTTGGAAAAACCCGGACAGGGATAAAAGCTGATACCCATCTGCACCGTGGTGCTCAACGCCGACTTTACTCGCTGACGAATAGCCCTCCCCCGTTCTTGGGCAGAATCAGCATCGGCGCCGGGCAAAAACACCCCGAACCGATCTGGTTCCGCCCAATCCACTACAGCGCTTACAGGACACTCACCCTCACTCGCCGCCAGGACACGTTTAGCCCGGTGTGCAGCCCCTTTTGAGCCATGCTGCCTCTGCCATAACTCCCAATCGTCTAGCTTGACCAACAGGAGAGCACCCGGTTCGTCGTCGGCAAGCAAAGAGGATAGCCGCTTTTCAATGGCTGACTCTAATTTTACCAACCCTCGTTCACGAAGTGCTTGGTAAGCCAATATTTTCTCATCCTTCTTCTTTGCCGTCTCCGCCGCCAGGGTTGCCCGTCGAATCACTTCCTCGGCTGCGGTCAATTCCACGCCGAGATCGCTCTTTTCCCAGGGGAGTGAGGGTCCATCGTCGTAAAAATCCTCAGGGAAACGTACTACTCCCGCCGCCAGGTCCCAGTCCTCGCCACCTCTCTTTGTCTCCCTGTTACTGCCACACAGGGTTTGGTGCAGCCGCTCAGCCCAAAGGTGAGCCTCTCCTGCATTTGCCTTAGGCCAATAGATTCCAACATAGCCACCTCCCAGGTGTGCCGCCAGGACCTCATTTGGCAGGGACTCCGCCAGTTGCGGACCCAGTTGCTTCCAGATTGGCCCGGCTCCAGCCCACGGCTCTGGGGCTGGGGTGACAGTAAAACAGATGAAGGTAAATTGCGCTACCCTGGGGCCGTCGCCAAGCAATCGCCTGGGAGTCAAACTGCCACCATTCTCTGCCAGGTCAATTACCCGGCTTACCTCCTTCATCAACACCTCTCGTCGCCACAATGCAGTTTCCCCATCTCTCCAACCTCTTTTTTCCCATTGCAATCTGTCAATACAGAGGCGAGCTAATCGCTCCAGAAACACCAGGTTTTCAGCCTCCGCGCACTTCTGGTCTACCTCTTCAGCAAAGAGAACTCCCACCACTCCCTCACCTCGAACCAGGGGAAGCAGAAGCCAGCCGAGTTCCTTTTCATAGGAAGGTCGCCGGCTGAGAATCACTTCATTGACTACCTTCAACAGAGCTTTCGGAGAATGGTTCTGGCTCAGAAGACTGTAGTCAGGGAAAGGAGGAAGAATGGTGAGTTGTCGGCAGCCCAGCAGATCAGCGATCTCTTGTTGGAAAACACTTTGTTGGTCCATCGTATCCGCTGGAGTCAACTCAATTGAGTAGAGTCCCATGGCAATCCTCGTAGCATAATTGTCAGAATGTCATTTCTCAATGTCTACCAAGGAAAGGGGTCATCAAGGAAAACTTTGCGGGCTGGAGCCTATCAGCCTATCAAATTCGAATTTCGGATTTCAGACACCCTGAATTCAAACTCACTAGACGCCTTGACTCACGAACCTATTGTAGGTCCTGAGGATTGTAATCAGATACCCAACTGACCTACTGCCGCGACGATGGCC
>CBFDBW010000548.1:0-2068 GCA_965603145.1 uncultured Syntrophobacterales bacterium | reverse complement strand
TCTGTGTGATGTATGCCGGTCAAATGGTGGAGAAAGGACCGGTGGCCGAGATTTTCCGGAAGCCACGTCACCCTTACACTATGGGACTTTTGGCCTCCGTACCTCGGCTTGGGGAGAGCAAAGCCGAATCTGTGCTCCATTCCATCAGGGGCCGTGTGCCTCCTCCGGCTGAGCGGCCGAGGAATGAGTGCATTTTTGCACCCCGATGCGACTATGCCACACAGAAGTGTCACGAAGCATGTCCGGATTTCATAGAAGTCACGCCAGAGCATGAGGCTCGCTGTATCTATGCCCAGGAGACTGGCACAAAGCCCCACACCAAAAAAAGGCAACCAAGAGGCGTGAAAAGGCATGTACAGGCTCGGCCTGAATCCCATAAGGATGACTTCCTCAGCTTTGAGGATCTCAAGATTTACTATCCACAGGAATCACAGTCGGTGGTCAGCCTGTTCGGTCTGGGTGAAAAGAAATTTGTTAAAGCAGTAGATGATGTAAGCGTGAGGCTCTCAAAGGGCAGAACCCTTGGCATCGTGGGTGAGTCGGGCTGTGGCAAATCTACCCTGGTCAAAGGAATCATTGGCTTGGAGCCGGTAACCGATGGCGACGTTGAATTCTTGGGCATAGACATCACCCGGCCTGTGTCTGAGCGTGATGCAAACCTGATTCAGGAAATGCAAATGGTCTTCCAAAATCCTGACTCCACCCTCAACCCCTCTTACTCCATTGGCAAGCAGATTGCCAGGCCAATTAGAAGGTTCAAGACCGTGCCCAAGAATCAGGTCAAGAGTGAGGTGATTCGCCTGCTCAAGGCTGTCCGGCTCGATGCCTATTACTACGACCGGCTCCCCCGACAACTGAGCGGCGGGGAGAAACAGCGAGTTGGTATTGCCCGGGCGCTGGCCAGCCGACCCGACCTGATCATCTGTGACGAACCAGTTTCGGCCCTTGACGTCTCGGTCCAGGCGGCTGTGATTAATCTTCTCCTGGAGATTCAAAAGATATATGGTTCATCGATGATTTTCATTGCTCATGACCTGAGTGTGGTCCGCTTTTTCTCTGACGATATAGCAGTCATGTACCTTGGTCAAATTGTAGAAATCGGTCCGGCAGAGGCAATCTACACTCCACCCTATCATCCCTACACCGAAGCGTTGCTCTCAGCAGTGCCCATCCCCGATCCAGATGCGGAACAGAAACAGATCCGCCTCAGTGGCGACGTGCCAAGTGCCCTCAATCCTCCCGCTGGCTGTCGGTTTCACACCCGCTGCCCCAGACGTGGACAGTTGCTTCCTCGCGATAGCAAGGTCTGCGAAACGGCGGTTCCTCCTTGGCGCACTACGGAATACGGACATCGGATACTGTGCCACATACCCTTGGAAGAACTAAAAAAGGTAGAGCCGGTTGTCCACAGGGCTTCTTAATACCCAGAGTGAGTTGGGGGTCACCCATTAAAGGGCGAGTCAAGAGAAATATTGAAACAGGGGTCAGGATATTCTCACCACGGCTAGAATCAGATTTTGTTGTTCCAGTCTTTTGGAACATCGATGAAATGTGTCCAATAAATGCAACTACGGACATGAGAGAGAAAAAGGTTTTGATCAATGCTCTTATGAGTACTGAGATGTCCAAGACTGTAAACAATACTACTAACCAGGGCATTTTATTGCTTGCATTGTACATAACCGATAAGAGTCTAGGATGGTCACAACAGAAAAGACCTCATGACCATCCCGATATTGCAAACTATTTGATGCTCTCGGTAGTATATCGTTACTGCCATAACAGATTGAGTTATCATAGAATCAGGAGATAAAGATGCAAAAGATCTTAGTCACCGGTGCTGCCGGACAGATTGGTTCGGAATTAACCATGGTGTTACGAAAAACCTATGGTAGTGACAATGTTGTAGCCACAGGTCATAAAACCAAACCGGATAAAACGGTATTTGAATCGGGGCCATGTCACTTCATTGACTGCACAGAGATCAATACGATTGCTGAAATGGTAAAGAAGTATAAAGTGGATACCATCTATCATCTTGCCTCGATGCTCTCAGCAGTGGCGGAAA
>CBFDBW010000547.1:0-2069 GCA_965603145.1 uncultured Syntrophobacterales bacterium | reverse complement strand
TGGACGGTCTCCTTGGCATAGGCTATCTGCCCGAACTGCAGGGTGGCAAAGAGGATGGCTGCTGGCATGATGCGTTTCATGGAATTTCCCTTCGTTCTGGTTTGAGGGGTCGCGTGTCAGGTGTCAGGAACGCCAGGTTTGGTCTATTCAGAGTCATGGTAAGGTTCCTGATTTCAGAACTTCATATATCTTGCCACAGTGTAAACTTGGCAATAGTTCCAGTATGAGGAGGAGATCTTAACTATTCGAGGATGCTCTGGACTGAAAATAAATAGCAAACCTTTTACATCACACTCTAATGATATAATAGCCATATATGGTAGCAGTTCCTCGAACGACAAAGTGTGTAATTAAGTATCTAATTTAAAGTTTCTGGAGGCCAATCCTTCCTACCGCGGCCCGTTGCATATTACTCCATAAGCTTAAATGAAATGGCTGCCAAAAAGCCGGCCAGGGTGCTTAGACCCACGGCGCTCGCATTTCCCAAGTGGATCGCTTCCGGTATCATGGCTGCGGCAATCATGGTAAGCATCGCTCCTGCCGCCAACCCTTCGGCAAAGACCAACCAGGTATGGTTCAAAGCGCCGCCTAGCAGATAACCCAAACCAGCGCCCATTGCGATAATCACCATGAGGGAAAACCACATAAGAAAGATTCTCCAATTACTCCAGCCCTGGAGCTTCATGTTGGCGGAACTGGCAAGGGCCTCGGGAAAATTGGAGAGAAATAGTCCGGCAATCAGGGTGAAGGGAATCACGTCTGCGAACCTGAGTGTGCCGACGAGTTCCACCTTGGCTTGTAGTAGCACCAGCAATCCCGCACCAATCACGAAGCTTTCCGGAATCCCGTCGAGCAGAATTCCGAGCCAGATGGCCAGGGGAGCCCCGCCGTGTTCTTCCTTAGCTTGTCGAAGTTGCACAGCGGTGGGAATCCGGGTTCCAGTTTTGAGGGCGTCAATGGCCTCCTGGGCCCATTGGATGTCCTGCTCGTAGCGGGCCGTGACAAGCTGTTTCAACAACTCCACGCCCTCCCTGGTTAGATCCCGGCAGTCCTGGTCAAAGGCTGGTGAGATACTTCGGAGACGATCAAAATCTTCTTTCGAAAGGGCAAGCACAGCCACCGGGCCCTTGGCTGTCGCGGTGTGCGGATTGGGGATCTGAGTCAAAATGGAAATAATTCCGATCACATTGTTCGGGCCTGACTCCCCAACGGAACTGCCATCCCGGGTCACACTGACCGTGCCTTTCACCACAAAATAAAGCACATCAGAATCCTCTCCCTGCCTTGCAAGGACTTCGCCATTGGAAAAGCTCATGGGACGGACCATGGATACAAGCGAATTGACATATTGGGCCAGGATAGTTTGTAGGAGCGGGAATTGAGACAGCTTTTCAACGAGCTTCTCCTGACGCTTGCGTTCGGCGATCCTAAAATACGCTATGCTGGTTGCGGCCTTTCGCAGGAAACCACCATGGGCGTTGACGAGCTGATCGAGCATGACAAAGAGGATACCTCCTGAAACTGCACCGATTAACAGAGCAAAAAACGCGGTAAGAGGTTCACCGTGATGCGAGGTGCCAGTTTCTTCGTGCAAGGCGAACACTGTAGGAGCCACCAATTCCACAGTTAGGGCGGCAATCAACGCTCCAGCCCCGAAAGCAGCCAAGATAGAAATAAGTTTGGGCCTGGGCTTTGTGCGAAGGGCTACCAGAGAGCCCATGGGTAAAGAGACAGCGCTCAGGGCACCAAGGTACGTGGCCCAGATGAGAAATTTCCAGGAAGAATAATCCATGACAACCTTCCTGTATGTTTCGTTTATGATAAAGCCATCTTCACAAGGGGCAGAGAGAAAGAGGCAGGGCCGATACTAACCCTGCCCTTGCTCTTTTTGCAACTCCTTGCTTTTAGGTTAGACCATTGCCTCGAGTACGCAAGAATCTGGTCAAACCCTTTTTAATTTATCCCTCCTATCGATATCCTTACACGTCGATTCAACTGACGTCCCTCTGCTGTCTCATTACTGGCCTCAGGAACGACTGGCCCGTACCACACCGTCACCAGCCTTTTCT
>CBFDBW010000546.1:0-2073 GCA_965603145.1 uncultured Syntrophobacterales bacterium | reverse complement strand
GAAATGGCGGAACTCCATTGCTGTACTTCCCTTTGTAGACTTAAGCGCTCAAAGAGACCAGGAGTATTTTTGTGACGGGATGGTTGAAGAACTCATCAATTCGCTGACCAGGATCAAGGACTTACGAGTTGTGGCCCGGACCTCCGCCTTTTCATTCAAGGGAAAAGATGTGGACATTCGCGAAATTGGTAAGAGACTGAATGTCAATACAATTCTTGAGGGCAGTGTGCGGAAAGCCGGAAACAGGCTGCGCATCACAACACAGCTTATGAATGTGGAAGGAGAGTTTTCTATCTGGTCTGATCGTTATGACCGAGAGCTCGAGGATGTGTTTGCCATCCAGGATGACATCGCACAGAGCATTGTCAATGCCCTAAAAATAGAGGTTTTGGGCGAGAAAGGAGTGCCTCTCGTCAAGGCCCACACCGAAAATCCCGAAGCATACGAGGCTTATCTCAAGGGCGTCTTTCACTATTGGAAGCTTTCTCCCGAACAAGTCGAGCGTGCTCTGGACTACTACCAGCTTGCCCTGGAGAAAGATCCGAACTACGCACTTGCCTATACAGGTATTGCCGGAGTTTGGGCAGTACGCGGGCTCTTTGGAATCGAACCCTCCCGTGAGGCGCTTCCGAGATTAAAAGAGGCCGTGGAGAAAGCTCTTGAGCTGGATAACACGCTCGCGGAAGCTCATTACCAATTGGCTAGTATCAGATTTTACTTCGAATGGGATTGGACTGGTGCAGAGAAAGCGTTCCAACGGGCGATAGAGCTCAATCCTAACTACGCGAATATGCGCTTAGTTTACTCGTCTTTCTTAGACATGACAGGACATATAGAGGAAGCGATTGCGGAGATCGAGCGAGCCTTGGAATTAGACCCGCTCAACTTCTTTGCCCAAGGTGTTTTTGGTATGCACTTGTTTAACTCGGGTCGGTATGATGACGCTATCGCGCAGTTCCGTAAGACCCTAAGAACGGAACCCAACTTCCCGATGGCGCATGAAGGCCTCTGGGTGGCCTTCCACCAAAAGCAAATGCATGAGGAGGCTCTGGCAGAAGCGAAGAAATATTTTGAAGTGTTGGACGATCGTGAAGCTGCGGATGCCCTGGAGCGCGGCTACGAGGAGGCTGGCTACTCCGGTGCGATGAGCCTCGCAGCAGATAAGCTTGCGAAACGTTCAAAGCAAACCTATATTCAGCCCACCCAGATTGCGCGACTTTATGATCTTGCCGGAGAGAAAGACCTAGCCCTTGAGTGGCTGGAGAAAGCCTTCAAGGAACATGAGCCCACCTTGGTCTCTCTAAACGTATGGCCACAGGGCACCGTGCGCGGTGACCCGCGCTTCAAGGATATGCTGCGGCGGATGAACTTCCCCGAGTAGATCTTTTTAGAATTCTTGCCAACCTTTACCTTTGAGCAGGCCACGAATGTAGCACACCTGGCCAGCATGTTGAAGTGCTTCAGCCAAGGCAACTATGAGACGTGATCCAACAGTGGGAAAATATTGTGCCCAAGGATCGTCGATCTTACGGCTAAGATCAGAACTGGAGAGGGAGGCTATGCTGCGCTTTGACCTCTCGAGTACAGCCTGATAGTAATTCAGCAATGTCTTAACATCAGGAGAATTGAACGCTTCTACCTGCTCTGGACTGTGGCCTGTCCCACTGTCCGAAGGGTCGGGTGAGCGGTTGAACTTTTCATGCCATCTGTCCTTAATCCAAAGTTGTTCCTCTCCCGTGACAGAGCTGATGAGGCCGTCCAGTTCTCGAGCTTGATGCCAGGCTGTCCAGCCAATACTATTGCAATCGGGACGAGATTGCAGGTCCAAATCTCTCTGAGAAAGCCCATCAAGTGCTCTCTCAACAGACTTAAACGCATCATCATAGCTGTCAATGAACAAGTCTTTCCACTCCATTGGTACCTCCTTTTACTTTGATTCCCATGATGGGACTTGAGTGTAGTCCTGTTTAAAAACCGTGTCAATCCTTAAATGGTTCCGTTATTTTAGCTCGATTACATTCAAATTCTCAGGACAATCATGACACGTGAAATAAAGGATCTGGTAATCCTTCG
>CBFDBW010000545.1:0-2080 GCA_965603145.1 uncultured Syntrophobacterales bacterium | reverse complement strand
GAGACGAGATGCCGGGCGAGACGAAGGGCAGAGAGTAAGGAGTCAGAGGACAGAAGACGGAGGTCAGAGGGTAATACAGCAGGCAGTGTCGTTATCCGTTATTAGTTATTCGTTATTCGGGAGATCTGTCGCTATCAACTGCCTTGGCGACTTGAACGATTTGACTAATTAACGAGTTTTCTAATCGACAAATAACTACTGGCTACTGGTTTCTTTGATTGCTGATTTGAGTATAATTCAGTATGAGATATTAGAAGAATAACCACTGTCTTTGAGGACACCATGAAGGTTCTGCTCATATCTGCAAATACGGAACAGATCAACATGCCTACCCTCCCCCTCGGCTTAGCCTGCGTGGCTGAGGCTACACGCAAAGCTGGACACGAAGTGGCATACCTTGATCTCATGGCTCAAGAAGATGTCCGGGAGGTTATCAAGGAGGCCATGGAAGAGCGCAGCCCTGATGCTGTGGGCATCTCCGTGAGAAACATCGACGACCAGGTCATGGATAATCCCGGTTTCCTGTTGGAACAGGTAAAAAAAGTTGTAGCCAGCTGTCGGAGTTTCTCAAATGCCCCTATAGTGCTGGGTGGCGCGGGTTACAGCATGTACCCTGAGTCAGCCCTGGAGTACCTGGGAGCGGATATGGGGATCCAGGGAGAAGGGGAAGTGGCCTTTCCCACCCTTCTGGATAAAATCCAGCGAAACCATGACCTTTCAGACACGCCAGGCCTTTATCTCCCGGGCCTTGGCCTTCAAGCGAAGAGAGCTTTTGCGAAAAATCTGGACGCCTTCCCTTTCCCTGAAGATCACCTCTGGTCCTCATCTTCTATCACTGAAGACATGGAATTCTTGCTGCCGTTCCAGACCAGACGCGGCTGCCCCATGAACTGCAGCTATTGCTCCACCTCAACCATAGAGGGCGAAATTTTACGTAAACGCGCCCCGGCTTTGGTGGTGGAAGAGATTGCACGGCAAGCCGAGAAAGGCTTTGATCGTTTCTTTTTCGTTGACAACACCTTCAACCTCCCCGGTTCCTATGCCACGGAACTTTGCCAACAGCTCGCTGCCGCGGCTCTGGATATTACCTGGCGGTGCATTCTCTACCCGTGGAAGGTAGATGAAAAGCTGGTGAGGTTGATGGTGAAGGCCGGTTGCAGCGAGGTTTCCTTGGGGTTCGAGAGTGGTTGCCAGCCGGTCCTGCAGGGCATGAACAAGCGATACAACTCCCAGGATGTGCGGCGAATTACTCAGATACTGGGAGACCATGGCATCCATCGAATGGGATTTCTGTTGCTGGGAGGCCCAGGCGAAACCAAAGAGTCAGTGGAAGAAAGCCTTCAATTTGCCGACTCCCTTGATCTGGAGGTGGTCAAAGTAACCACGGGCATTCGCATCTACCCTCATACTGCTCTGGCAAGGATTGCCTTAGCCGACGGTGTGATCTCAGAGGATGATGATCTTCTCCAGCCGAGGTTCTATCTAGCCGAAGGATTGGAAGACTGGCTGCCTGAAACCGTACATTCCTGGCTTGCCGAGCGCCCGAATTGGGTAACCTGAAACGGGTATAAATGTTGCACTCATTATCCAGTCTAGAGATAAGTACAGCGCACCCCCCGGGAGGGTGGAAGGCGTGGACCCTTTGTTGGCGCCGTTTGAGCCTGTTTGAGCGCCAAAGCAAACCGTTACCCCACCCCATGGGCGGTATCATTATGGATACGCCAATGAAGACAAAAACGCATCGAGACATGGGCATCGTAGCCAGATACCCGGTT
The DNA here is from genome assembly GCA_965603145.1 of uncultured Syntrophobacterales bacterium. Lineage (GTDB taxonomy): Bacteria > Desulfobacterota > Syntrophobacteria > BM002 > BM002 > BM002. Next base: position 305 of record CBFDBW010000545.1, on the reverse strand, counting down.
ACCGTGTTCACGGCAGATGGGTTTCTGGATGGGGTAACGCAACTCATAAATAGCCGCGGAGCACTTATCCGCTGCCGACGGCCCCCACGTCAACACGAGACTACCACCATCATAATCCAACTTTCTGAACGAGAGTCATTACTAGTGGAAGCCGAAGTAATGATGTTACACTTTTCAGAACCAGATGAAAATCAGGAAGTTGTCCCGCGGGGGATGATCGTACGCTTCAAGAACCTCTCCTCTGTGGGTCGCAAACGTCTTCGCAGTGTGATCGCCAAGCACTATGCGAAAAAGGTTCAGCGACT
>CBFDBW010000544.1:0-2098 GCA_965603145.1 uncultured Syntrophobacterales bacterium | reverse complement strand
ATAGATTAATGGCGGCGGGTGGCAATCCCCCTATAGATCCCAAAATGGTGGCCTTAGAGGTACAGAAAGGAAAGTCACTTGGGGAGATCCAGCGAATCTTCGGGATCAGAACGAAAATCCAGGTGCAGGATCTCTACGTGAGGGGCCTTCGACAGCTTGGTGAGATTCCGCAATTCGACCTGCCACAAGCAAAAGGGAGACCGTCTGCCAAACTCATCGATACAGGGTATCGAAGGAGTATCGGCCAAAGCGGCAGTATTACCCTGACCCGCTCGCTCCTCATCGAAAAACTGGGCTTCCAAAAGAGTGATGCTTTCCAGATCCTCCGGCGGGGGGGAGACCTGATACTTCGCAAAACTGACTGAATTTCAGCGTCATTGCCCTTTTCCCAGCATACTTAGACAGAGCCACTCTCTGAAACATCGACTTTTTATTCGACGGTTGAAATGCCAAGGGAATCAACCGTACCAACCTACTCGCTGTTCCCTCACTGATCGCACAGGCAGAGGTCAGTGGGGGGCTTTTCTTTTTATTGGCATAGGGTTTGCACTCGCTAATCAGTGTGGTGAGCATAGGACTCACTCATTCATACCTCGTTGACAGCTCAACACTCTCTTGGAAATTGGAGGCGAGAAACACTATGACAGAACTCAATAACCCCGCTAATTGTGAGCAGTTTCCATTATGCGAATATTTACAAAAAAAGGTTGGTGATGTATCCGCAGGTCTTTTAATGGCAGCGTTGCAAATGGAATCCAAGTCGCTTTGCGGTGAATGCCCTTATTATAAAGCAAAGAATGAGTCACCAACCCAGAAAATCCATCCACCCCTCCAGACTGCCCAATGAATTTTACAAATAAATATCCGGCCCCTCAGGGGTCGGATATTTATTCAAAGGGACTTGTGATACATTGCAAGTCCTTTTTTCATGTGGCTCAAACCATTTTTTCCTTGCCAGAACTTACTTCAGTTTTGTAACTTGACAAGAGCCTGATTCTCCCGAGATTGTGAAAGCACGCCATATTTCGGCTTGCTCGACTGTTCAGATCTCTTCAAATCATTTCACGAGTTGTAAGAATCCAGTCCATTAGTTCACGGTTAGATCCTCTTGCATTAGGGTTTTGCCATCTTCTAAGAGTAGTCAACAGTAGGAGAGGTAACAATGGCCGAAAAGGAGCATTTAGAAAAACTGAAACAAGGAGTGGATTTTTGGAACAGCTGGCGGATGGAAAATGCAGACATAGTGCCCGATCTCAGCGAGACGAACCTCCAGGGCAAAGATCTGCGCGAGGTGAACCTTCGGCGAGCAAACCTGAGCGGGGCAGACCTTCGCGAGGCCAGCCTTCGCTGGAGTTACCTGAGCGAGGCTAATTTCAGCGCAGCAAACTTGAGTTGGGCGGATCTGCGCGAAACGTCGCTCGACAGGGCAAACCTTCGTGATGCCATTCTCCACGGAGCGCAGCTCGTTGGGGCAAATCTGAACGAGGCTGATCTCCGCGGGGTGTTCCTCCGTGAAGCTTTCCTTCGAGACGCAATTCTATGCAGGGCTGACCTGCGCTGGGCCAACTTACGCGAGGTGGACATACGTTGGGCTGATCTCAGTGGAACCGATCGGAGAGGAGGTGGGGCGAATCTTCGTCGGGCCAACCTGCGTGGGTCTGATATGCGTGGCACGAATCTGCGCTGGGCGGATCTCAGTTGGGCGTTGCTTGACGAAGCCAAGCTGATAGGGGCGGATCTTATAGGCACAAACCTGAGCAGGGCCTTTATGGAAGGAGCCAATTTAATTGGAACGGACTTTGCCGGGGCGGATCTCAGTGGTGCGTTTATTGATAAGGCAAGTCTCATGGGAGCCAACCTTGGCGAGGCAAATCTAAAGGGAGCTTTCCTGCGCTGGGCTAACCTTCGGAGCGTCAAAAATTTATCGGTCAAACAACTTTCCGAAGCAGCAACTTTGTATGGTGCTGAGCTGGACGAAGAACTCAGGAAAAAAGTAGAAAAGGCTGTCTAGCCCGGACATTTTCTTGCATTCTGACATGGTGTTTGGCAGCCTCAGATCAGCCTGAGAGTCCCAATTTTACCTATTCTGTATTCTTTA
>CBFDBW010000543.1:0-2100 GCA_965603145.1 uncultured Syntrophobacterales bacterium | reverse complement strand
GCCCCACAAGAATGAGAGTACCGATGCGGAGCACAGTGGCGGACCGCCCTGTAAGAGTGATGAAGTCCCTGTAATGGGGATGGAGCAAAGGGGGCGGGTCACCCCGCCGGATTTAAGGGTCAACCAGAAATGGGAGGAATCTTTGAAGAAAGCAAAGCCGTTTGAGATTTCCAAATACGTTGTATGGGAAGCGTGGAAACAAGTAAAGGCGAACCAGGGTGCAGCAGGTGTTGACTCCGAGTCGATTTCAGATTTTGAGAGGAATCTTAAGGATAACCTTTACAAGCTGTGGAATCGTATGTCGTCGGGAAGCTACTTTCCCCCACCGGTCAGAACGGTAGCGATACCTAAAAAGACTGGAGGAGAAAGATTGTTAGGCATTCCCACGGTTTCTGACAGAGTTGCGCAGATGGTGGTCAAGATATACTTTGAGCCCCTTGTGGAACCCTATTTTCATGAGGACTCATATGGATATAGGCCCAAGAAGTCGGCTATTCAGGCAGTTGATGTAACTCGCGAGCGCTGCTGGCGGTATGATTGGTTGCTTGAATTTGACATCAAGGGTCTATTCGATAACATTGATCACGATCTATTGATGCGAGCGGTGAGGCATCATACAGATAACAAATGGTTGATTTTGTACATCGAAAGATGGCTAAAGGCCCCGTTTCAGAGAGAGGATGGCACCCTGGTGGCACGTCCCAAGGGTACTCCCCAAGGTGGCGTGGTAAGTCCAGTGCTTTCCAATCTCTTTCTGCATTATGTGTTTGATAAGTGGATGGGGCGGAACTATGTGCAAAATCCATTTTGCCGCTACGCAGATGATGCGATTGCTCACTGTCGGAGTGAAGCAGAAGCGCTGGAGTTAAAAGAGGCGCTAGATGCTCGATTCAGGGAATGCGGTCTGGAGCTTCATCCGGAAAAGACGAAGATTGTTTATTGTAAAGACGATCTTCGCCGGGGGAATTATCCGTATACGAGCTTTGACTTCCTTGGCTTTACATTTAGGCCCAGGAGATCTAAAAGCCGGAAAGGGAAATTTTTCATCAATTTTTCTCCGGCCGTAAGTAATAAGGCTGGCAAGGCGATGAGGCAAAAAGCGCGACGATGGAAGATGCACTTGCGAAGCGATAAGTGCCTTGAGGACTTATCAAGGATGTTTGGTCCTACTATCCGGGGCTGGATAAACTACTATGGCAACTTTTACAAATCTGCACTTTTCCCGACGTTACGCCAACTGAACAGATCATTGGTCAGATGGGCAATGAGGAAATTTAAAAGGTTGAGGCGTCATCGCCGTAGAGCGGAATACTGGTTGGGGAGAATTGCCAAAAGGCAACCTTGGCTGTTCCCGCACTGGCAGATTGGCGTTAGACCGACGGCTGGGTGATGGGAGCCCGGTGAGCTGAGAGGTTCACGCCGGGTTCTGAGAGGGCGTGAGGGGGAGGTTCCCTCGCGCTACTCACCTTCTGGCCTGTTTTCAGTACAAATCGGATGCAGAGAGTTTTCGGAGCCAGTTAGAAGACCGTCTGGATGGTTTTAGTCTGGAGGTTGCGCCGGAGAAGACACGCTGCATCGAATTTGGGCGCTATGCGCGGGAAAATGCGCGTCACCGCGGCCAAAAGCCACAGGAGTTCACCTTTTTGGGTTTTACACACTATTGTGGCAAAACCAAAAGAGGGTACTTCAAATTGAAGCGCCGTACCAGTCGTAAAAAGTTTGGCCAACGCATTGGCGAGTTTGCGGACTGGGCGCGACGCAGCAGGAGTGTTCTGAGGAAAGGAGCGATGCTTCGCGGGGCAAAATCCCGTGTGGTAGGGCACCTGAACTATTACGCCATAACGGACAATTCGAAGAGATGTACTTCCTACCATTACCATGTGACGCGAATACTGTTCAAGTGGCTGAATCGTAAGAGTCAGCGCAAGACGTACACGTGGGAAGGCTACTGCCAGGTGTTGGCCTGGATCAGGTGGCCGCAGCCGAATGTCCGCAAAGACCTGAATCCGTTTCGTAGTTTAGAGGCTATCTGAATGATTAATCGGGGAGCCGGATGTATGGGAAATCCGCTTGTCCGGTTCTGAGAGGGGCCGGGGAACA
>CBFDBW010000542.1:0-2100 GCA_965603145.1 uncultured Syntrophobacterales bacterium | reverse complement strand
TTCGCCATGCGCGTGCCATAATCGAGGTGAATAGCAGGAAATGATAGAAATGTCAATATTGATCACTATTCAAGATGTGACCCCGATTCCCCGCGAGGGCGTACCCCAAGGCGGTCCTTTGTCTCCGTTACTGGCCAATATCCTGTTAGACGATCTGGATAAAGAGCTGGGGAAACGCGGCCATAAGGTCGTCCGCTATGCTGACGACTGTGTGCCACGAGCACACTTGATATATAATTAGTGCCTGAACTTTGGCACTAATGAAGATGTGCGCAACTGCACAGAAGATGAGGGTAGGCCCCTCGAAGCCGGCCTGCAGGGGCAGGCTTCAAACCGCCTTAAGCTGCTGGGGTAAAGAGCCATGGTGGTGAGCGTTAAGGAAAAGGTAGAACGTGATTCTATCAGGTATGGTTCATGGAGACGAACGTAAGTGAACCGCTGATGACGTGTCGAAAGCGCAGGGACGGCGTCAAAACCAGGGGGTAGTCGTTAACCTGGGATAAGTCTGGGGGGAAGCCTGCTTACTGCCCAGGTGGCGTCCGGCATAAAGGCGGCGTGAACGTGAACCAGGCTTTTGTGTGGAACGTGGGAAGCTGTAGTTCCGATGTTAAGGGAGAAATTCAAGTGGAGGACCCACAAGGATGAGAGTACTGATGCGGAGCACAGTGGCGGATCGCCCCGTAAGAGTGATGAAGTTCCTGTAATGGGGATGGAGCAAAGGGGGCGGGTTATTCAGCTGGAATTAAGGATCAACCATTTTATTGGGGAGGAATCTTTGAAGAAAGCAAAGCCGTTTGAAATTTCCAAAAATGTAGTTTTGGATGCATGGAAACATGTAAAAGCGAATCAGGGAGCAGCAGGAGTTGACTCTGAGTCGATTGCGGATTTTGAGGCAAACCTAAAGGATAACCTCTATAAGATCTGGAATCGCATGTCGTCAGGAAGTTATTTTCCGCCACCGGTCAGGACGGTAGCAATACCAAAGAAGGCCGGAGGTGAGAGGGTGCTTGGCATCCCAACTGTTTCCGACAGGATTGCGCAAATGGTGGTCAAGATGTACTTTGAGCCTCTTGTGGAGCCGTATTTTCATGAGGACTCATATGGGTATAGACCTGGAAGATCAGCTATACAGGCAGTTGAAGTTACTCGCAAGCGTTGCTGGCGATACGACTGGGTGCTTGAGTTTGATATTAAAGGTCTGTTTGATAACATTGACCACGACTTAATGATGCGGGCGGTAATACATCATACAGATAGTAAATGGGTGCTTCTGTACATCGAAAGATGGCTGAATGCGCCGTTTCAAAAAGAGGACGGAACATTGGTGGCGAGGCCTAAAGGTACTCCCCAGGGTGGCGTGATAAGCCCTGTTTTATCCAATCTCGTTTTACACTATGTGTTTGATAAATGGATGGAGAGGAATTATCCCCAAAATCCATTTTGCCGATATGCAGATGATGGCATTGCGCATTGTCGGACAGAGGCTGAAGCGCTTGCATTATTGAAGGCGCTTGATGCCAGATTCAAGGAATGCTATCTTGAGCTTCATCCGGAAAAGACGAAGATCGTGTATTGTAAGGATAATGATCGTCGTGGAAGTTACCCTGTTAACAGTTTTGACTTTCTTGGCTTTACTTTCCGAGCAAGAAGATCGAAAAACCGATGGGGTAAATACTTTATAAACTTTACACCTGCTGTAAGCAATAAGGCAGGAAAAGCGATGAGGCAGAAGGCGAGACGATGGAAGATGCACTTGCGCAGTGATAAATCCCTGGAAGATTTGTCGAGGATGTTTGGCCCTGTTATCAGGGGCTGGATGAACTACTACGGCAGTTTTTACAAATCTGCGCTCTACCCAACGCTACGCCACCTGAATCGAACATTAGTCAGATGGGCGGAGAGGAAATTTAAGAAGTTAAAAGGCCATCGCCGCAGGGCTGAACACTGGCTGGGTCGAATTGCCAAAAGGCAGCCCTGGTTATTTCCGCACTGGCAGATAGGCGTGAGGCCGACGGTTGGATAATGGGAGCCCGGTGAGCTGAGAGGTTCACGCCGGGTTCTGAGAGAGCGTGAGGGGGAGGTTCCCTCGCGCTACTCACC
>CBFDBW010000541.1:0-2101 GCA_965603145.1 uncultured Syntrophobacterales bacterium | reverse complement strand
GTGCTCTGCCCTCCCCGGTTCGGAGGGCAAGTTCCATGGAATCTGTGGCCCGCCGTATGGCGTCAACCCGCACCACAAGCCGGTCGACCACCACCTCAATGCGAGAGGTCACATCACTGGATAGTTGAATCTGCTCGTCGAGATTAAAGACAGTACCATGAACGCGGACCCTGACAAATCCTTGACGGCGGAGCCGGCTTAAAAGACGCTTTGACTGATCACGATCGTGGTGCTCCAGTGGTGCCAGGATAAGAATTCTGGTACCCTCGGGAAGTTCGAGAACGGAGTCCACCATCTGCTGAATTGTCATGGCCTGGATCTTTTCACCGCAGCCAAGACAGTGCGGCTGTCCCACCCTGGCGAATAGAACTCTGAGGTAGTCGTAGATTTCGGTTATAGTCCCAACGGTGGAGAGGGGGTTCCTACCGGCAGTTTTCTGCTCAATGGCAATAGCCGGACTCAGACCTTCGATTGAATCTACATCAGGCCGGTCCATTCTTTCCAGAAACTGGCGGGCGTAGGAAGAGAGAGATTCCACATAGCGCCTCTGACCTTCAGCATAAAGGGTGTCGAAGGCGAGGGAGGATTTGCCCGAGCCACTGATTCCGGTGATTACCACCAGGTTATCCCGGGGGATCTGGACATTTATATTTTTGAGGTTGTGCTGTCGGGCACCGAGAACTACGATTTGATCCATTTAGTATTTCTCATTTGGCATTTCACATTTATCATTGGGTCATGTAGTTTCGCTGTCACGAATGGTCATCTCATCTACCGCCTCACGCATGAGCTTGCCGATGGATATTTTTTGAGGACATTTTTGCTCCGCTACCGAATAGTCCAAGCGAACCATCTCTCTCCGAATCATTTCTGGAATTTCGTTAAAGTGCATTGTAGCACGATGGCGGTCGCCGTAACTGCGACAATACATCAGATAGCGCATCACATCGCCAATGGGAACATCGCCCCTGATGGTCGACTCGCAAAGGTCAGTACAACCTGCGCAATAATCTGAACCGGTTTCTTGGGCATAATGACTCAACAACCTAAGATCTTGGCTGGAAAGTTTGGTCCGGTTATACGCTGCGGCCACGTTAGACATGAGAATGGTCATGTTCGGCATCTCTGAGCAGATGCTGGCAATATTCGGGTTTTCCCAAACCGCCTTGAGTTTGGCTTGAGCGTCGGTAAAACCCTTTTTTAAAAATCGCCCGGCTAGCTTTAACTCGGTTTCAGTGTTGGTTCTCACCGAACCGCCGCCTTGAGTTTTCATGGCGATGAGGCCAATGCCAGCCTTTGCGCATGCATCCACCGCTCTCCGCATGTGATCGGTATGCATTAGCCGATAATTATACGACATCATAATGCCGTCAATCCATCCAAGAGTCGCACCCTTTAGCATGCATTTTTCCATGTTACTGTGAGTGCTGAAACCGAAAAATCTGATCTTTCCCCCGGCTTTGGTCTTTTGACTCCAGCCCTTAATATCGTCATTCAATTCATTAATATTCCGGACAGAATGTAAAAAGAAGAGGTCAATATAGTCTGTTTTCATTCTTTCCAGCGATGTATCGAGATCTCTCGTCATGCCGTCGACAGTCCAGGCGTGGGATTTTGTCACCAGAAAGATCTTCTTGCGGTCTTCTGGATACTTGCCCAGGTATTTGCCAATTTGCCTTTCGCTATTGCCGCCATAGTAGGAATTGGCTGTATCCCAATAGGTCACTCCCCATTTGATGGCCTGACGCAGCATCAGCTGTTGTATGTCCATACTTCCGCCAGAAGCGAGAATGGGCACTCTTACTCCAGTTTTTCCGAAAGGCCGGGTAGGCATCGCCCGCGGCTCTTCGGCAGATGCAGCCAGAGATTCAATGGGCGCAATGACCGATCCCACGCCAGCAGCTCCAGCGGCTTTCAGGAAATCTCTCCGAGACCAGTTGTTATCTGTTGGGGCCATGATGTTCCTCCACAATCCCTAAATCCCTGAATCCCTAAATTTCTGCTAGACGTTAACCCGCCTACTCACTGGTGTCAATGAGGTTTGGAGGGCACAAAAAAAGACTTGACAAAACGAACGTTCGTGCTATATTGTGCATCATGA
>CBFDBW010000540.1:0-2104 GCA_965603145.1 uncultured Syntrophobacterales bacterium | reverse complement strand
ATAGCTGCGACGAATGCTTTTGTCAAGGGCAAATTTCATAGCCGTCAGCTATCAGCAATTAAGGCTTAGGGCACAAGGCATATTCAATTTCAATCTTTTCCTTGTGTCATGCGCCCTGCGCCCTTTGCCTTGCGCCTTTATGAAAACCCTTGGATTGACCCGGCAAAATAGTGTATTGATCAAGACATGAAAGTGACTACTACTCTGGCTTTCATACTTATCGGCTTTACGGCTACTATTGGCCAGATTCTCGTACTTCGAGAACTACTAACCGTCTTCTCCGGAAGTGAACTGGCAGTGGCCATAGTGCTTGCCGCCTGGCTTTTTTGGACGGCGGTGGGCGGCCTGCTAGGGGGCAAAATTTCCCGCTCTTGCGGCCTCAGCCAACCTTTGTTTGGATACCTTCAGAGTTTCAGCGGTGTCATCCTTACGGTAACGATCTTCTTCATCAGGGTGGCCCGCCCTCTTTTCCAAATTGGCGCCGGCCAACTTGTCACCTTAGGACAGATGTTGGCCATCTCTTTCCTCACTCTCGCCCCTTTCTGCCTTATCTCCGGTGTGCTATTCAGTCTGGCTTGCTCTCTCTTGGCTGCTCAAATACCGGCCTGGACGAGGTCGCCCGGTCTGGTTTACTTTTTTGAGGGACTTGGGGCCGGCATCGGTGGTCTATTATTTACCCTCCTGCTCATTCACTATTTCAATGCCATCCAGATCGCCAGTGTAATTGCTCTCCTTCTCTGTAGTTTCGGTCTTATCTTGACCTTGCAGGCGAGCCGTGGCCGCTGGCTTCACCTTGCCACCTTCGTTATCATTTTCCTGTGCCTCTTTTTTGTTCAGTACCAGAGCACAAACCTGGACAGGATCAGCCGGGAATGGCAATGGGTCGGATTTCGTCTCATAGACTCCGAAGAAACCATTTTTGGTCACATCATTGTGGTAGCCAAAGAAAACCAGCTCTCTTTTTTCGAGAGTGGTCTGTGGAACTTTGCGGTGCCCGATCAATTGAGTGCAGAAGGGGCGGTCCACTATGCCCTCCTTCAGCATCCTGAACCGAAAAGCGTTCTTCTTATTGGAGGGGGCGTCTCTGAGTCTCTAGGCCAGTTGCTCCAACATCCCAGCGTCCGCAACGTTGTGTATGTAGAGTTGGATCCCGGGCTTATCCAACTGGGAAAAATTCATCTTCCCGTGCAGGTTACAGCTGCTTTGAAAGATCCACGCGTAATGGTTCTTCACCAAGACGGCCGACAATATCTTGCCCACAGCTCAAACCTCTATGATGCAATTCTGGTGAACCTTCCCGAGCCTTATACCGCGCAGATAAATCGATTTTACACCCAGGAATTTTTTCGGCTCGCTGCCAGTAAGATGCGGGAAGGAGGCGTATTTTTCTTCACTGCCAGCGGTTCTGAAACCGCACTCGGCCCCATCCAGGCAAAATACCTGAAGTTGCTCTATTTGACCGCATTGAAAGTCTTCCCGGAAGTGGTCGTTTTCCCCGGACAGACGGCCCGCTTTTTCTGTTCTAACTCTCACGGAATTCTCACAACCCAACCGGAAACTCTGGTGCAGCGACTGCAGCAGCGTAAGTTGCAGCTCCTCTATGTACAGGATCATTACATTTTGTGGTATCTATCGCCTCTGCGGCAGGAAACTTTTCTGGCAATGGTTGATCAGGCAGGTGAAACTGGGGTGAACAGCGATCTCAACCCCAAAGCCTATTCATATAACTTACTCATGTGGAGTTCCCAATATTCGCAAATGATAGGAAGGGTTTTCTCTGCTCTAAGCAGACGCATGGTCTGGACCGGGATGCTTATCCTGTGTGGCCTTGTTGCACTCTTGAGTTTGCGGCAACGTTTTGGGGCCAAATCCTCCTCACTTCCCACAGGTAAGCTACTTTACGCTGTTTCCATCTTTGGTCTCACTGAAATATCACTTGAAATCCTCATCGTTTTTGCATTTCAGCTGTTCTTTGGCTACGTCTACTATAAGATTGGTCTGCTTCTGGCGTTTTTCATGGTTGGACTGGCCGCGGGCAGTTTCACATTGAGCTACTACCCCAGAAGGAGATCGAGTCAAATCAGAGCTCTTGTCACTTTCCAAA
>CBFDBW010000539.1:0-2109 GCA_965603145.1 uncultured Syntrophobacterales bacterium | reverse complement strand
GCTGTCTCCAGCTTAAGGATTGCACCCAGTTTACTTTGTCCTTAAGGATAGTCGATCCCAGCCATGTCCGCGTGGCCTGTACTCGACTAGAACCTGGGCAGGTCTTCTGGCTCTCGGATCATCCTAATTGCCGCGCCTTCCCATCTCGCTCGAACGTGACAGTGGCGAATTTGCGGCTTTCGTCCCCGATGACAGCGGCGGGACCGCTCCCGACTTCCACGGGATTCCCTATTAAACCTTCACTGGTACCCAGGATATGTGTGTTCTTCTCTACTATAAGGTCTGATGAAAATCAAGAAGAAAAACGGGGTAAGTCGCAAAGGGATTAAGGGTTACTTCATCGTTGAGTCTAGCTAATCATCCGCAGATTAATGGAACCATCTTACTTTTGCTTGGAGATGAAAAGAAAACTGTCAAAAAGAAGTATTTTGATTTTGACGAATGGGCCTGTTGTATTCTGTCGAGAGTTTTCAGTTTTCGCTCCTTTCATCGAGCCAGAAATAGAAAGCCCCATTTTCTCCCACCACCCCGTCCAAGGGCCACATGCGGGCAATATGATCACACCAGCCAGCCGGCCTCCCGGTGACGGAGATTAGCTTCAGCCCAGCATTCTTGAGATCCCAGAGTGCAGATAAAGAGCAGGCAGGAATCCTACCGTGGGTGGTGAAGGTGTCGTCAATGTCGAACAAAACACCCTGGAGGTTCTGAAGTAGATCAGGAGAGATATTCTCGATGGGCGCAATTTTGTCATTCATAGCTGCAAATGGAGTTGATTATTATCACTGCCGCACCTGCTGAGATGCCAGGAGATATGAATCATTTTCAGATTCAGGAAGGTTGCGCTACGCTTGCAGTGGAGTCGCTAAGCTGCTCAAGTAGTCGCAGTTCATAGTTCTTGAGAATGTCCCGCGCCTTGCGTTCCACCTCCTGCAACCGCAGATAAAGGTTGCGGATGTCCTCCGTCTTGCCGAAGATCTCAAGTTCAGTATTTATCTGGTCCATCTGTTTTTCATGAATAGAGACCAAGACCCTGCAGCGGAAGATAACTTGCTGGCAGACCAGGCGCCACCGAGCGCTCTTCTTTTTGTCCTGCCCGGCCAGGGTAATCATCCGCACGGCCTCGTCAATGTCGTCCTCATCCAGAGCCTCAAGCGCTCTATGCAAGTAATAGCGACGCGGAAGAAATCCTCGGCCTTCAACCTTCGGTGCGAAAGTCTTGCGAAAGAGCTTGAACAGGGAGTTAAGTCCGAGCATCTACCTCAAGCCCTTTGTGCTTCGATGCCTGCACGTATGAGCTTAACGAAGCTCTCTCGTAGCTCGGGGAGCTCAATGGACATCTCATCTATCTGTTGTAAAACATCTCGATAGTCAGAGGTGGGCTCCACCGGTACCCGGTTTACCAGATTGACTGTGGCTTCGTATATTCGTCGATCAATCCTTATCAAACCAAAACCGGCACCGATCACGGCGAGCAGTCCGCCCACAACCTCCATGCCGGTTATTTCCTCCAGTGCCAACTCGGCTGCCAGGCCCAAAAGAGCTCCGGTCAAACCGCCAGGAATACTAAGGTTTCGCTCCTGTATCATTTTTTCCTCCTTGGGAATAATTGGTACCTGTAAGTTGGAAGTATATCATGTCATTGCAGCAAATATCCAGGTCTTCGCTCAGTCCTACCCTGTTAAACTCTCTATATCCTACCTAATCACGGATACTTATATTGTTCGCGTACCTTCTCAAACTTGTCTTTTGTTCGTAACAGAACTGTAACAATGGGGGTTTATAAGTAGCAAACTGCGCTAATTTGAGCTGTGATCACCCTCTTCGAAGGGTGTGAGATTCGGGAGGTACACCCAAATATAATGTCACCCACAACCGTTCTTGCTGCACTTTTGATGCTATCAGCCGCCGCCTTTTATTTTGGTCGGCGACGGGCCTTCTCCATAGCCGGTGAGGCAGGCGGTATAAGACATCTCCATTCGCGGCCGACCTACTATGGTGTTCTCACTGCACTCTGGTGCGGAATTCCCGCCTTGCTCATTTTCTGCTTCTGGCTCGGTTTTGAAGACAAAATCATCACAAATCTTGTGATTGCAGACCTACCAGACGCCA
>CBFDBW010000538.1:0-2119 GCA_965603145.1 uncultured Syntrophobacterales bacterium | reverse complement strand
TTACGAGTTACCACCACCAGGTTCACTTCCAGCTGAGACTTATCTCGCTGTTGTGGCCGGATAGTAAGTCTCCTGATGCGCACTTGTTCTGGTGCCGCCTCAATATGGTAGAGGTAGGGTATCAGCCGGTCCAGTGAAACCCCCTTTAGCCGCATTTCAACCTGTTCTTCCTGATGCATGTCACCGAGTGATTTCACAGAGGGCCGCATGAATTCGATCTGCCCTTTTATCCCATCGCGACCGGCCAGCCCTTCCAGAAAGGCAAATAAGGTAAAATCCTGCCTACGATTGCGCAAGTTCTTCTCAACTCGAACATTTTCTACTTGCATTTTCCGGTACAGCTGCTCCAAACGAACTAGTTCCTGTAAACGCTCTTCGCTCCGGTGGATGTTTGTCACTAACTTCGCTCTTCGTCTGAAAATGGGGCGTATCAGCCACTGGTTCACCGCAAGGATTGCCACCACGGTAGCCGCAATCCAGATCAGTTGTCTTTGATTGAGCCTTGTCATGAACCTTCCCCGGTGAGCTGAGGGCGGTTCAGTTCCAAGCCGAACTGCACCCCCTCACCATCTTTGGCCGCTTTCGCACCAGTGATAGTCACTTTGTCAAAATTGTCCAAAGCTGTGAGCCGGTTTTTCACGCCATCAACGGTGTTGAAACCATCTGCTTGCCCACTCAAACGGACACGCTGATTGTCTACTGTCAGAAGGCTTATGGTCACATTAAGATCCGCCGGGATTGCTTTACTGATAACACGCAGTAACTCCACGGCCGAATGATAGCCGCCTTCCTCACCAAAAAGAGCTACCGACTGACCCAATTCCTTGATCTTGGTTGTGACAATACTGGCGTATTGCGACGACTGAACAGATCCCTTGAATTCGGGTAGAGTACGGCGAAACACTGCCTCAACACTCTGGTTGAGATTGGTTAGCCTTCGCTTCTTGGTATAAATATCCACCCCCACCGAGCCGAGCCAGGCAAAAGCCACCAATGCACAGGCCACTAAAGCGTAACTCAACTGCTGTCTCCACTTGACCAATGGGTTCTGGCTACCCACCTCTTCAGCTTGAAAGTTGAACCCTGCCCTTCGACTTGTACCTTTAAGCGCCAAGCTAGCTGCCACCGAAAATAATGGTGCAGCCGTGAATTGGTCGCCAAATTGGCCGAGTAAATCCAGCTCCTCCAGGTCACTGAGGCAGCGCACATCCACCCCGAGAGCCTTTTCCAAAGCTGCAGCCAAGCCTTCTATGAGGGAGCCGCCACCGCTCAAAATCACCAACTCCGGCCACAACTCTCGTTCCTGCACCTGGGCTGCCGTCAATGAGAATTCTATTTCACGGGCCAGTGACTCAATCTCGTCCATCATAGCTTCACGAATGGCAAGGTGCTCGGGTGATGTTGCCTCCTGATCAATCCCAATGGTAAAGAGGCGCTCCATACCCTCATCCACTGACATCCCCAGGACTTCAGCAATCTTTTTGGAGAAATAACCACAACCGGTCATAAGTGAGCGCAGATAAGTGTCCACACCCCGGTGTTGGTACAGCAGATTGGTTCTGTGATGACCGATATCCAGAATCACAGCCCGCTCTGGGAGGTGAGCTTTCAGTTCGCGAGCAATAAAAGTCAAACCGCTTCCGTCCAGGTCAACCACCTCAGGCTCGATGTTGACTTCCTTGAGCGCGGCGAGCAAAGGATCCAAAACAATTCTGGGAAGTGCTGCTGCCAGTACACCTTGGGAGCCGGCTTGCCTGGCTTCCGTGATGACAAAGTCCACCTGAACCTTAGCAAGGGCCAAAGGCAGGTCAGGCTCCATTTCGAACTGGATTACTTGGGAAATCTTGCGTTGATTGGAAAAGGGGAAACGAAGCCGCCGCAAAAACGCCTCGTGGGTGCCCAGTGCCACTCTATAGCGGTCGCTTTCAAGATTCTCCTCGGCAATGAGATCCGCCAGTGTACTGGCCACTTGAGAGGGATCTGCATCTGCAGGTAACCTGGCCCTGGCATACCCTGACACCTGACTTGTTCTGAAGTCACGGGTTACCTGGACCACTTTGATCCCGCTGCCGCCGATATCGATTCCTAGGATCTTCTCTGGCATGGATAAAATCACCCC
>CBFDBW010000537.1:0-2120 GCA_965603145.1 uncultured Syntrophobacterales bacterium | reverse complement strand
GGATGAAAATGGGTAAACCAAAGCCAGTCCAGATCACGAAAATCCAATCCGACTTGTGCCAGAGCCCACATGGTGCCCGCCCCACAATCGAAGAGCATTAGGTGACCGCCCATTCTTACCACTAGAGCCGGTGGCCGCCGCCGGGGATTGGGAATGCCAGTGCCCGAGCCAATTACGCAGACTTCTAATTTAGAAGGGTTGCCTATCACCTGAAAAGTCCTTGAGAGGTAATCGCTCACCGCAGAGAACGGTTAACAGCCGAAAGATAACCGTCTCTGACATTCCCGTTCACTTCTCCCTTTCCGGCAATCTCTCTCTTATGTTCTGCAGCAGTCCATAATCTAGGTTTTTTCCTAGGATGCCGTTCCCCAGATAGGAGTGGTCTCTCAGGTTGCCATGAAAATCCGAACCTCCGGTGCACACAAGTCCCAAGTTTTTGGCAATATCCTGATAGAGAACGACCATCTCCTTGGTGTGGCCGGGGTAAAAGACCTCCAATCCCGCCAAACCCATTTCTTGTAACTCTTTGACCAGGAGAGTGAGTTCCCTGGGCTCGGTGATTCCAAGGGTAAATGGGTGAGCCAAAACCGCCAGACCACCAGCCCCGCGGATCAGGGCAATGGCTTCCCGGGGCGAGAAACGAAATTTTTCCACGTATGCTACCGCCCCCTTTTTCAGATAGCGCGAAAAGGCCTCATCAATACTGGACACGTACCCCCGGTTTACCAGCGCTTTGGCAATGTGGGGACGCCCCACCTGTCCGCTAGAGAGGTTGAGGACCTCATCAGTAGTTATTTCCAACCCGAGCGCTTGCAGCCGTTCAATTATCTTGGGGTTGCGGGCAGCGCGTACCTCTTGCAGTTTTTTTAGTGCTTTGAGAAATTCCGGTTGGGAGGGACTGAAGCAATAGCCCAGGATGTGCATGGTGCCTGGTGGATACTGAGCGCTGATTTCCACCCCCGGCACCACTTCAACACCCAGCTCTTTTCCAACTGCCACAGCTTCTGCCATCCCGGCCACAGTGTCATGATCCGTGAGCGCAATAGCCCGCAAGTCTCTCTTTTTGGCAAGTTGCACCAGTTCCCTCGGAGAAAGACTTCCGTCCGAGCAGTTGGAGTGGGTATGTAGGTCGATTCGATCCATGAGATATTGGTCATTCGGCCAACGTATCAAATCCAGCCATTTGGCCATTTAGCCAAATGGCATAGAGCATAGGGCATGGAGCATAGGGTTCAAACATTTCGAAATCCGCTATCTGCAATCTCCAATCTTCAATCAAAAATCTCCATCACTCCAGTACTCCAGTACTCCAAACCCTCTGTGATCTCAGTACTCTCTGTAGTTCAATCTTCTTCGCTCTGCGCTATGCGCCTTGCTTCCTTCTCCTGGCTCCTGACTCCTCGTATTTGCCTTGTGCCCTGCGCCTTGTGCCTTGCGCCATTCAGTTCACTTATAATATTTCTCCAAATACTCCTTCACCATGCGTTGGGTATTGAACCTGGGAGCACAGTCAGAGATAGAGGTCTTCATCATCTTGATCCACTGAGGACGATTCGCATAGTAAGTAGTCACTGCTTCCTCCAGCACACCATAGAAATCAGCCGCTGTTTCTTCATCGCTGGCATCCTCGTCGTCGCCTATGGCATAACCGTTAACACGATGCTTGCACACTTCACGCCACCAACCATCCTGCACGCTCATATTAATGCCACCGTTAAATGTAACTTTCATGCCACTAGTGCCGGATGCCTCCCTGGGACGTCTGGGATTATTAAGCCAGAGATCCACCCCCTGGGTGAGATGCGCCCCCTGCCACATATTATAGTTTTTCAGGTAGACCAGACGGAGACGACCTTCATACCTCTGGGCAGTGTGAATGATATCCTGAATTACTTTCTTGCCAGCCTCATCTTGGGGGTGAGCTTTGCCGGCAAAGATAAACTGAACTCGGTCGCGGGTGAGGTTCAACAACCGCTCCATGTCCGTAAAAAAGAGGGTGGCCCTCTTGTAACCAGCTGCCCGGCGGGCGAAACCTACGGTTAGAAATTCCTCGGTAAAACCGGCATTGGAGGTGGCGTTGACATAGCGAATAAGCCGCCGCTTGGCAGAAAGCTCAGCTT
>CBFDBW010000536.1:0-2133 GCA_965603145.1 uncultured Syntrophobacterales bacterium | reverse complement strand
GGCAAAGCGGCGAAGAGTCGACACCGAGTGCTCACAAGAAGTCGTACCACGAGATTCAGAGGAGTCTTGACCTGCTGATGAGCAACAAGAGAATCCTCTGGCTGGTTCTCTTCTTCTCGGTGATATTCTTAGCCACCCGTCTGGGGTTCTGGACCTACCAGCCCTACATGAAGCTGGTAGGCCTGCCTCTCTTTCTGTTTGGAATCGTCTTCGCAGCTTTTCATCTCTTTTCCGCGCTGGTGAGCAGGCAGGCAGACCGGATGGAGAGATTGTTAAAGGAGAAGCTGATGCTTCTTTTGATGCCCATCCTGGTGGTGGTATCATTCGTGCTTATGAGCAGATTCTTGGCTCTGTGGGCCATCTCCTTTATTCTGATTCAGCAGGTGACCACCGCGCTGCATGAGCCGGTTCTAAAAACCTACGTCAATCGTCACACGCCTTCCCAGGTGCGGGCCACCATGCTGTCGGTTCAGCATATGGCGGGAAACGCCGCCTTTGCGATTTTCGCTCCTTTCCTGGGAAGCCTGGTGGACCGGTTCCGCTTGGAAAACGCCTTGCTAATCTTTGCTCTGGTGGTTATAATCTTCTCAGTTCTGCTGTGGCGATACCGGCTGAAGTGGTTCCGGCCCGGCCATCAACTTGATCCGACTTAAGGAGGATAAATGGGAAAAAGGGATTGCAACGTTGAGAAGAACATGGGAAGCTGCAACTGCACCTACGAGCCGTGCAGCCGCAAAGGCATCTGCTGTGAGTGCATAAAGTATCACTGGAGAATGAAGGAACTGCCGGCTTGTTTCTTCCCGGACGAGGTGGAGAGAACCTACGACCGGTCGGTGGCCAGGTTTATCCAGTGCCACGGGAAGTGAGCGACGGTTAAGCGGTGCTCCGGGCCACCTTCTGTGCATATTGAATCCGGTAGCCTGCCATGGTAATTTTCGCGCACCCTGAAGGGTGCGGCTACAAGCTCCAAGCCGTCAACTGAGACAAATGAGAAAGTATCTGAAAAAAGCCGAAGAGCTGGGAGTCAGTTGGGCCAAACTGAACCATCCCAAAAACGTGGTTGTTGCGGAATGGGTGAGGCTGAAGTGCCAGTATGGATGCGGCGCCTATGGCACCTGTTTGACCTGCCCGCCTTACTCTCCCACGCCGGAATATACTCGCAAGATGCTGGGCCACTATTCCAAAGCCATCATCTTGGTCTATGAGGTTTCTCCCCAGGCGCGAGAAAGAAGTCTGCGCCGGAAAATGCGGAGGCAAATCGCGGCCTTGGAACGGGAGATGTTCCTGGATGGTCACCATAAAGCCTTCGCGATGGCCTGCGGACCCTGCAACCTGTGTGCGTCTTGCGACCTCACACAACCCTGCAAACACGAGGATTTCGCCCGCCCCTCGATGGAAGCCTGTGGGATAGACGTGTACGCCACCCTGGCAAACTCGGGCTACAGACTGAAGGTGGTCAGATCCCTCGACGAGACGTGCCATTTCTGTGGTTTGATCTTAGTGGATTGATTCTGTTGAGGTGATAATCTTTTCCAAGGGCTACCCAGATTTGAGCTGTTTTTGAAAATGTTTTCAAAGACTCAAAAAACCGAAACGAATTTCCGTAAAACTATTTGTAATAAGGTTCACAGAGGGGGCGTTTAAGCCATATTCAGAGCTGCCTGTAAAAGGCAATTAGAATGGAGGAGAGAATGAAGAGAGCAGTGACGGTGGTTTTGTTTCTCTTCCTGGTCTATCTTGCGGGAAGTTTCGTGAGTCAGGCTCAAGCCGAAGGCCCCAAGCTTCTGATTCCCCAGACGTCGTTCGATTTCGGCTACGTTCCGCCTCAGAGCGTAATCAGCCATTACTATCTGGTGAAGAACGTGGGTGAAGACATCCTGAAGATAGAGAAAGTGAAACCCGGGTGAGGGTGCACAAAAGCTCCACTTTTGAAATCGGAGCTTGCTGCCGGTGACAGCACATGGATCGAGTTGATATATACGTCAAGAGGGGCGAAGAGCAAAGCTCACAAGAGCGCCAGGGTTACCACCAATGACACCACCCTGGGGCGGGTTAGCATTGCATTCAAGGCGGAGAGCAAGGAGCCGGGCGATTCGATGCTTTTGCTTGCGGCTGATCCGCCGAGCTTGGATT
>CBFDBW010000535.1:0-2135 GCA_965603145.1 uncultured Syntrophobacterales bacterium | reverse complement strand
GGAGGTGAGGGTAATGGCAGACGTCCAGGTGGGAGTGGTAAAAATTTTTTTCGCCAAACCGAGTGTAGCGGCCATTGAGGTGACAGGGGGGGAGTTCCAAGTGGGTGATGTGCTCTGGTTCAAAGGATACACCACCGATTTCAAACAGGAAGTGCAGAGCATTCAGGAAGAAAAACAAGCGATCACCAAGGCGGTGAAGGGCCAACTTGTTGGTGTTCAGGTCAAAGAGCGGGTCCGGGAAAAAGATCTTGTTTTCAAGGTGGCAGACTAAGTCATGCTGGAGGCAGTAAATATAAGCCACACGTTCTGTAACTCCACGCCTTTCAGTCGCCAGGTGCTCACTGGGGTCGAATTGAAGTTAGCTCCTGGTGAGGTTGTTCTGCTGACAGGACCGAGCGGCAGCGGCAAGACAACTCTTGCACGCATTCTGGCTGGATTGGTTCGGCCCGAGCAGGGAACCGTACGGTTCAATGGGGAAGATCTTTATAGCAGCGACGGGAGACGGTTTGCCACCACCGACCGGGTGGTGTTGGCGTCTCAGTATCCAGAGCGTCAGTTTTTCGCCAACACTGTTTGGGATGAGCTAAGTTGGGGCCTGCGGGTGGGGTTCGGTACGGAAGGATCAGAAATTTCCCACCGCCTTCGTAAGATATCTGAGGATATTGCTTTTCCTCTCGCCCAACTTGCCGATCGTTCACCCAGATCTCTGAGTTCAGGCCAACAACGGAAGGCTGCGCTGGTGAGCCTGCTGGCCCTGGAACCACGGGTGTTGATCCTGGATGAGCCCCTGGCTGGGTTGAATGCCCGGGAACGGAGACGAGTGGTTTCGCTCCTGCACCACTGGAACAGAGGGAATCGGGCCATGCTGGTTATAGCCCACGAGCTGGAGCTATTTCTTGGTTGGGTGGGGAGAGTGGCTGTCATGGCCGCGGGGAGACTTGCCTTTTGCGGTTCGCCAACCGCACTCTGTCAAACCGGCGACCCGGCCGTGCGTGAGACGGTTTCACTACCGCCTATGGTCGAGCTTAGCTACTACTTGAAGCGGTGTGGTTTCAGTAAAGGGCCAGTGAGCGGTGACAGCGCAACCGTGCGCCAGCAACTCGAGGAGGCTCTCACACAACAAAGACATCATTCTGAGGCAGGCACAAAAACGGAATCCTTGATTCCCCCCAAAAAAGAAAAACCCTCCGTTTTCTAGACTCCAGAGGGCTTATGTAATCACCTGCGTCAGGTAATAAGCAGGTGTTTAGTTTAGCCGTTTTAGAGATTATTTACATCAATGCTGCGAATATAGCGTTTAATATCCTCCATGAGCTCATGAAGTCGGACGTCTTCCTCCACATCGCTATGATCAGTATCCTCACGCTTGTGCCAGTTGCCAGGCAACTGTGGTGACTGCGACTCCGAATGGCCTACCTTTTCCCGTGCCAAATGGAAACCGTGGGACAGAGGGCTGGATCGCATCGGGTTAAAGAGCAGTTCATACAGCGGTGGTCCATCTCGAGACAGGGTTACTGACATTGTTTCTCTCCAGAGGCAAAATTTCCCGCGGCTAACGAAATTTCCGGGTTAACGGTCGGGAAACCTGTTATTTTCTTACCACTAGGAAGATAATCACGCAGAACAGGCTTGTAAAGATGCGAAGAGTAGGCTAGCCAATTGATTGTGGGTCAGCCATTTGATCAGGCCTCATCTGGCTATTTAGCCAAATTTGGCTATCCGGCCAACACCTGAATAATGATGAAGAGTTATATCCTGTTGGTTTTATGACGCTTTCCAGCCTTCCTGCTTCTTGGCATCACTTTCGCTAACAGAGAGAATATTCACTACAACTACACGTGCACTGCTGTTTTCAGCATGGGTGTTTGCGGAGGACTATATTTTGAATGAGCGCCCGAGCGAAAGATGCGGAGGTTGCATCTGGTGGTATGAAGGTCCTCTCCTGTGTGAGGGATGTCCTAACAACCCGGATACAAAAGGAAAGAAGGCGGGAGGGAGATAATGGCTGATCTTGAGAGGGAACTGAAGCCCTGTCCGTTTTGTGAGACAAAAGAGAACGGAGATGGCAAAATCCGGAGGCGTATTGCCTAGAGTTTGAGATCGCCATCAGCAACCTGTTGAACCTGGTCGCAGTC
>CBFDBW010000534.1:0-2137 GCA_965603145.1 uncultured Syntrophobacterales bacterium | reverse complement strand
TATTACCATCCCGGTCTATGGTTTTGTGGCACCAGCGGCGGGCAGCCTCGTGGATAGGTTCGGGCCAAGGCTTATCATACCGGTTGGGGCGTTCATCGTGGGAGGTGGTGTAGCCCTCTGCAGCATGGCTACCGCAAAATGGCACTTTTATCTCTTCTACGGGATTATGGTGGCCGCAGGCCTGAGCCTCACAGGGTGGACACCGCTCACTGCCATAGTATCGAACTGGTTCGTCAGAAAGCGTGGCCTCGCCTTCGGTATTCTTAGTGCCGGCTTCGGCGGGAGTCTCGTGTTTGCGGCCATCGCCCAATTCCTCATTTCCACCTTTGGCTGGCAAATCGCGTATGTGATTATCGGAGTTGCCTCGGTTGCCATTATTGTACCCCTCTCTAGTCTATTGCTGCGCAGTCACCCGCGGGATAAAGGACTTTTGCCAGATGGTGTGCGATTCTCAGCTCCTGAGCCGAAGAACCCGAATGAACCTGTGATTTCAACCAGTCTAAAAGGCAAATGGGCTACTACTTCCTGGACGCTCTCCAAGGCGATCAAGACCTATCACTTTTGGCTCCTATTCTTTATTGCTTTTTGCTTCCTGGGCCTCGCTGAGACCATAGTAATAGCGCATATGGTTTTTTTCTTCCGCGATGTGGGCTACGGGGCCATGAGGGCTGCCGGCATGTATAGTGTCTTTGGGGTGGCCTTTGTGGTTGGCAACCTGTGCGGCTTTCTCTCGGACCGACTGGGACGGGAAAGGGTCTTTCTACCCGGCTGTCTACTCAGTGCCGTGGCCGTATGCCTGTTGTTCCTGATCAAAGACACATCCCATCCATGGTTAGGCTTCTTGTATGCCGTACTTTTTGGCCTTGGGATAGGCACTGCAGCTCCCGTGTTTTTCACCACGGTAGCTGACCTATTCCAGGGGAGGCATTTCGGCTCTATCCAGGGCGCAGTGGTGCTGGGTTTTTCCTTGGGTGGCGCAATCGCACCATGGCTTGCAGGATTCCTTTACGATAAAACCGGCAGCTACTTCTCGACATTCCTCATACTGCTAGGGTCACTACTCATCTCCTTAGTGCTGATGCGGCTTGTTGCCCCCCGCAAAATAAGGCCCGTTCCCAGTCAGTAAAGAATCCATGTCCAAAGGACGTGGCCTTGATCCACCCCCAGAGGGGGCTCATGAAGATTGTCAGTCATCCCAGAGTTATCCTGGAGGAATGGAATGATGGAGTAATAGAATAATGGAAAACAGGGCTATACTGCGCATTTTTTAGAGACTATGGTAGCTTCGAAAGCTAACATATCTTTTTCCCCCGGAGATCAATACTCCACCACTCCATTACTCCACCAATGCTCTTCTTTCCTTCAGGCAAAGCCAATTCACTCTGACCACGTCCAAAGGACGTGGTTTTACCAGATGGAATAAAGCTATTCCAAGGACTCAGCCCTTGCCATTTGGTTAGAATTTCGGTATCAATCTTGGAATTGCGGTTTATCAAGTTAGAAGATCATACCTTATTACAGGAGAACAGGCGCCATGAACTGGAACATCCTTTATTCCAGTCGTATCGATTCAATGGGACATTCTGATGTCGTTGAAATGTTGAAGCTGTCTGAAAGGCCCGAGGTCATCTCCTTCGCCGGCGGACTACCTGATCCGGAAACGTTTCTTTTGGAGGAAACCAGAGACGCTCTCGAAGAAGTTTTCGCTCAAAGAGGACGAGCCGTCTTAGGTTATGGGCCCACACCCGGTATCGCCCCTTTGAGGGCATGGCTGGCAGAACATATGACACACCTCGGCAGACCTTCGACCGTTGAGGAGTGCCTGGTAACAACAGGCGGCATTGCAGCGTTAGACCTGATCTGCAAAGTCTTGCTGGATCCCGGCGATGTTGTCATTGTGGGCGAACCGGCATACGTAGCCGCCCTCCAAGTCATGAGAAGTTATCAGGGTCGCTTTGCCGGTGTGCCGCTGGATGATGAAGGAATGCAGCCGGATGCGCTTCAATCCGTGCTTGAAGACGCGCGGCTGAAATCGTTGCATCCCAAATTTATATACTTAGTCCCCTCATTCCAAAATCCATCGGGGGTTACGAGTTCGGAGGAGCGGCGAAAAAGGATTATCGAAATCGCTCTTCAC
>CBFDBW010000533.1:0-2137 GCA_965603145.1 uncultured Syntrophobacterales bacterium | reverse complement strand
ATTTGATATTTTGCAGTGCTCCATTACTCTGGATTTCTTGACTCTCCTCCTGCCACTATCGCTTGACAAAAAAACCCGACTAAATTATATTACCTTTTTGTCTTTCTGGAGGATTAGTTGATGTACGCGATAGTTCGATCTGGAGGAAAACAGTACAAGGTGAGTGCGGGTGATGTGCTGCGTGTAGAGAAGCTGGACGCCGAAGTGGGCGATACAATAACGCTTGATGACGTTTTATTGGTTAGCGATGATGTAAACATCCAAGTTGAAGCATCCACGTTGGCCAAAGCCAAAGTAACGGCTCGGGTAACAGGGCACGGGCGAGGGCGGAAAATTACCATCTTCAAATATAAGCGGCGCAAAGGCTATCGGCGTAAGCAAGGTCATCGGCAGGGGTTTACGGAACTTGCCATAGAGAACATCGAAGCATAGTATTTCTTTGCTTTCAGTGATGAGGTAACTGTCCATGGCACACAAAAAAGCTGGAGGAAGCTCGCGAAACGGCCGTGACAGCGCGTCCCAGCGACGTGGAGTCAAACGATTTGGCGGGCAGCCTGTCCGGGCCGGGAATATTTTGGTGCGACAGGTGGGCACAAAGTTTCATCCTGGTCAAAACGTGGGTATGGGTAGAGATTACACCCTGTTTGCGAAGATTGACGGGGTTGTCCATTTCGAACGAAAGGGCAAGAGTCGACGTAAGATAAGTGTTTATGCCCCCAGCTAGTTTCCATCCATAAATGGCCCTTCTTCGCTGTCCTGCGGAACTGCCCTTGATTTTATAATAACGGGGAACCCACCCCGCAGGGGTGGGACTGAGACCCGGAACGGGTCGAAGAAAGGTTAGGAGCTCGCCCATCACCGCTAACCATGCGTTTTGTTGACGAAGTCAAAATCCACGTCCGGTCCGGAGACGGCGGTAAAGGATGTGTCAGTTTTCGCCGCGAAAAATACGTGCCTAGAGGCGGCCCGGATGGCGGAGATGGTGGCAAAGGCGGTGATGTGGTAATCAAAGCCACAAGTGCCAAGCAAACCCTCCTAGATTTTCATTTCCAAAGTCAGTTCAAAGCGGACCGTGGCGCCATCGGCCGCGGCAAACAGCAGACTGGCAAGAACGGGAAAAACTGCGCTCTCCTTGTCCCTGTGGGCACTCAGGTAAGAGATGCAGATTCCGGTGAGTTGCTTGGGGATCTAACCCAAGATGGCGATCATCTCGTCATTGCCAAGGGCGGCCAGGGTGGAAAGGGCAATATGCATTTTGCCACATCCACTCGCAGAGCTCCACGAATAGCTCAGCCGGGAAGACCAGGGGAAGAGCGGCACCTTATCTTAGAGATAAAACTTCTAGCCGATGTGGGGCTCATTGGTCTTCCCAATGGAGGCAAGTCCACTCTCATATCGCGAATCTCTGCGGCGCGACCCAAAATCGCGGATTATCCCTTTACCACCCTCGTACCCAATTTGGGAGTAGTGCGATTAGGGCTGGACGAGTCCATGGTAGTTGCTGATATCCCGGGACTCATTGAAGGTGCACACCGAGGGGCTGGTCTTGGTTTGAAGTTCCTCCGACACATCGAACGAACCTTAGTGTTGGTTCACATAATCGATATCTCCGGCTGGGAGCGTGGGGTTCAGGCTATCGTGGATAATTATCATCAGGTAAATCATGAACTGGGTCAGTTCAACTCGGAGCTTTTAGACAAACCACAGATAGTGGCTTTGAACAAGATCGACCTGCTAGCAGACCGGGCACCACTGGAGGAGCTGCTGGCAGCATTCCGGGAAATGGGACCAACAGTGCACGCCATTTCTGCGGTGACAGGCGAGGGCACCCAGGAATTGATCTGGGAAATTGCCGAGCAACTGGCCCAATTGCGGAACGGTGGAACGAAAAGGTTGTCTATAACCACAGAGGACACAACGGGCACAAAGGATTTTTCATGATACAATCATATTCTTAGTGTACTTCGTGCTTTTTGTGGTTTATTTAATCCTGGTCCTCTGGGCCAGTCGAAGATCCCGCTATGCGGGGGTCAGTTTTCAATGGGTTTGCCAGTAAAGACGACGAGCCGTTTTGGAGTACTTAAGTATTGTAGGCATAGAAATTCCAAATCACAATGACTAAGGTTTCAGTGTTCAG